>DASRRF010000096.1:0-12431 GCA_035695905.1 Micromonosporaceae bacterium
CCGGTCGCCGATACCTGGTCCTACTCGACGACGCGTACGACGAGGTGCACGTCCGGCACTTGCTCGCCGCGCGGCCCTGCGCCGTGCTGGTCACCAGCCGGAACGTGCTGGCCGGGCTCGAAGATGCGTGCCGCGTCGCCCTCGACGTGCTCAGCGACGCGGAGGCGGTAGAGATGCTGGCCACGATCTCCGGCCGGCGCCGCGTCTTCGACGACGTGCGGGGAGCGCAGACCGTCACGCAACTGTGTGGCCGGCTCCCGTTGGCGATCCGGATCGCCGGCGCGCGGCTGGTGACCCGCCCGGGTTGGACGGTCGCCGACCTGACGGCGCGACTGCACGCCGAGCGGGATCGGCTCGACGAGCTGTCCGTCGGCGATCTCGCCGTCCGGGCCGCCTTCGAGCTGTCGTACCGCTGCCTGGATGTTGATAGCCGGCGGGTGTTTCGCCAGCTGCCGCAGCTGCCTGGGGCATACTTCAGCGCCGCGGCGGTCGAAGCGCGCAGCGGCGCCGGTCGTGCCGCACAAAGGGCGCTGCAGCGGCTGGTCGACATGAGTCTCGTCGAGGCCGCCCCGGCCGGGGCGTACTACCGCTTGCACGACCTGCTGCGCCTGTTCGCCGTGGAGTGCGCGCAGGTCGATGACGATGCGACGCGCTGATCCGAGGCGAAGCCGATCGCGCCGATAATTGTCGCAGGATTGTTGCATATCAATGCCAGTGGTTGTCGACAATTATGCGACCACACACGATTGGGGCGACGAGTTCACGGATCAGGCCGAGAAGAATGCCAATGTATTGCATTGTTCCGCGCCATTCTCTGGCGCCCTGCAGGCCAAGGGAGAGGAATCGATGCAGATGCACCCCGTGCGGGCGCCTGAGGACACGCTGGGCGCTGTCACTCGCAATCTGGTCGCGGTGAAACCTTCGCTTGAGCCCTCAATGGTCCGGCTGAATAGCTCGTTGACCGCCGACCTCGGACTCGGCTCTCTGGACCTCGTCGAACTGGCCTCAGGTCTCGCCGATGACTACGGCCCGATGGACCTGGCGCCCTGGTTGTCGCAGGCAATGCGGCCCGGCGGCGACACCGTCGGCAGTCTCGTCGCCTTCCTCGCCGGTCTGCCCTCCGCGGCGGGGGCGAACTCGTGACCGCCACCGCTGCGGTCGCCGCACCGGCCCGGCGTGACTACGCGGCCCTCGCCCATGAGCTGGCACCGGTGTTCGCCGAGCGTGCCGCGCACTATGACGCTGCGTCGGAGTTCCCGTCCGACAACTTCGACGACCTCGTCCGCTCCGGATACACCGCGATGACCGTACCCACCAGGTACGGCGGCGGCGGCGCGACGCTGGCGCAGCTGTGCCAGGCGCAGGAGATCCTGGCCGCCGCCTGCGGCTCGACCGCGTTCGCGGTGAACATGCACGTGCACGGGCTGGCAATGATCGCCCAACTCGACGACCCCCGGTACGAATGGATCTTCCGTGCCGTGGTTGACGATGGCGCCGTCATCGCGGGCGGGTTCAGCGAGCCTGGCGTCGGCGGCAACTGGTGGTACCCCACGTCCACAGCGGAACTGGTCGATGGCGGCTACCGGGTGTCCGGGCGCAAGAGCTTCTTCACCGGCTTCCCCGGCGCGACGCTGCTGTTCCTGTCGGCCGCGTTACCCGACCCGCTGGGGCTGCCCATGCCGGTCGGCTTCCTGATCCCACGCCCGGCACGTGGTCTGGAGGTGACCGCGACCTGGGACGCCGCAGGCATGCGCGCCACGGGCAGCCACTCGCTGCGGGTGGACAACCTTGTCATTCCTGCCCGTTACCGCATCGGCGACGAGGGTGAGCTGCCGATGATTTTCCTGCGTGGCGTGCACTGGGCCTGGTGCAGCTTCGCCTCGGTGTTTCTCGGCATCGCCCGTGGCGCGGCGGATCTGGTGGCCAGCACCCAGCGCGAGCGCCGGTTGCAGGTGATCGACCGGCCGCTGGCCCACTTGCCCGGCATCCAGTTCAAGGTGGCCGACATGGTCACCAGGCTCGCCGCGGCCCAGGCGTACCTGTCTGCTGCCATTGCAGCGAATCACGACATCGACGAGGACCCGCTCGGTCACTACGTGGACATGAGTCTGATGAAGGTCACCGTGTGCCGCCTGGCGCACGAGATCGTGACCCTCGCCATGCAGGTGCAGGGCGGATCGGGCCTGGTTTCCGCCAGCCCGCTGCAGCGGATGTACCGGGATGTGGTGGCCGGGCTGCTGGTACCGCCGACGCCGGACCTGGTACAGGAGTGGGCCGGCAAACGTGCGCTGGGCGTGCCGGTACTCGACGAACCCCGGTGGGAGGGCTGACATGAGACCGATCGCGGGACTGGTGTCCACCGCGACGCGGCTGCGGGTGCTCGCCGGCCTGGACCCGGCCGGATGCCTGGATCTGATCGGAAACGCCTACCGCAACCGGCCGTTGCTTTTCCCGGCCACGCCGCTCGGCTACCCGGGTTTCGACGGCGATCGGTTGACCGGAAGGCAGCTTGCCGAGCTCACCCGCCGGATCGCGGAAGTCCTGCTCGGCCTGGGCGTACGGGCCAACACCAGGGTCGTGGTATGTCGCCGGAACCACCCCGACTATCTCGTACACATGCACGCGGTCATTGCCGCCGGCGGCATCCCGGTCAGCGTCAACGCGGCAACCGGGTGGCCGTTTCTTACCGCGGTCGTCGACCACACCAACGCCGCGCTGATCCTCACCGACTCGGCGACGGTGGCCGGCGCGGACGATGCCACGCTGGCGCGGTTGCACGAGCGCGCGGTGACCGTGTGCCTCGTCGACCCGGCCACCGGCGCAGCAGTACCGGAGTCCGCGGTCGCGCTCGGCCCGTTGGTCGACAAGGCATCCGGCGCGCTGCCTACGCACCGCAGGGTGGGGGATGACACCGTCCTCGCTGTGTTCCACACGTCGGGTACGACCGGCACACCGAAGCTGTGCGTGTGGACCGCGGCGAACACCCGCCGGATCTGGAAGATCATGGCGGCAACGCTGCCCGTCGGGGCACACAGCCGGCTGCTGCTCGCCGTGCCGTACTCCCATGCCTTGTTCTTCGCCCTCGGCACCGGTGTGCTGCTGTGCGGCGCGGCAATCCACACTCCGTCCACATTGGAGCCCGATACATTCCTGGCCGCTATCGACGAGTGTCGCGCCACCGGCGTGTTCGCCTTCCCGCATCTGTATATGCGGGCCGCCGCCCGGGGTTTCGACGGATACGACCTGGGCTCGGTGAAGATCTGGAGCACCGGTGCCGACAAGGTCCATGCCGCACACATCGCCCCCTTGATCGGCCGCGGTGGCCTGCGGCTGGCGCCGTGGCGCCCTCGCGGTTCGGTCTTCCTGGACTCGTACGGATCAACGGAGATCGGCGCGGGCGGGATCATGCAGCTGTGGTTCCCGGGTTCGGTACCGCAGCCGTGCCTGCAGGGTCGCCCGATGCCCACCCAGTTCGCCTACCGGATCGTGGACGAGTCGTGGCGGGACCTACCGGCCGGGCAGGAGGGCAGGATCCTGGTCCGCAGCGCGACGGCATTCGCCGGGTACTGGAACGACCACGAGCGCTGGGCGGAGAACCGGATCGACGGCTGGTGGTGGGCCGGTGACGTCGGCCGGCGCGACAAGCGGGGGCGGCTGGAGTTCCTGGACCGGGAACAGGACTCCGTACACACTCGCGACGGAGTCCTGCGCACGCTTCCGGTGGAGGAGCGGCTGCTCGCCCATCCAGCGGTGATGGAGGCCGCGGTGTTCCAGGCCGGCCATCTGGAGGACGGCACCGGCGTCGCGGTCGCGCTGGTCGCGCTGCGCAATGTGCTCACCCGCGCCGACCTCGCCGGATCCGGCCTGGACCTACCGGCAACGCAGGACGAGCTGCGCACCTGGGCCAACCGGGACCGGCCGGGGCCGCCGCTGGCCGCCGTCCGCGTGGTGGCGATGGAGGAGATCCCGCTCGGAGTGACCGGCAAGGTTCTCAAGACCCGGCTACGCGATTCCGCGCAGACCGGCGCCCTGCGATTCGACGACGTGACCGGAGTGCCGGCATGACCGCCACCGCGACCGCTCAGGACAGCACGGCTCAGGACAACACCGCTCAGGGCAGCACCGCTCGGCACAGGACCGCGCAATGGCAGCGCCTGCTTGCACATGCGCACGAGCTCGGGCCGATTTTCGAGGCCCGCGCTGCCGGCGACTACGAGAGCGGTGCCTTCGTGGCGGCCAACCTCAGGGACTTGACCGAGGCGGGCATCACCGCGATGAACGTACCTGCCGACCTCGGCGGGTACGAGGCCTCGCTGGCCGAGAACGTCGAGATCATCGACACGGTCGCTCGGGGCTGTGGATCCACCGCGTTCACGCTGGCCATCCACGCGATCCTGACCGGCAGTCTCCGCGAGGACATCGGCGGCGACATCCGCCAGCGGCTGTTCACGGCTGTCAAGGACGGTGCTTTCGTCATCGGACCGTTCACCGACGAGGGTTCGGGGAGCAACTGGGTGATGCCGTCCACTGTGGCCCGTCGGGTCGACGACGGGTTCGTACTCGACGGGGTCAAGCACTTCGCCACCGGCTTCGACGCCGCGACCCATCTGATCCTGACCGCCGGGCTGGATGACGGCCACCTCGAACCACCGTTCAACCTCGGGGCGTTCCTGGTGGACAAGCCCACCGACGGCTCGGTGGAAGTGCTGTCGCCGTGGAGCGGGTTCGCCATGCCGATGACCGGGTCACATTCGTTGCGGGTCAAGGATCTGGCGGTAAGCGCCGACGACATGCTGTTCCCCGAGGGGCTCACCCCGCTGTTCGTGATGTCCCGCCAGCAGTGGGGACACTACTGCTTTGCCGCGGTCTTCCTGGGGCTGGCCAAGCGGGCGTACGAACTCGCCGTGCAGACCACGACGGGACGCAGCAACACCGCGGTGCGGGATCTGCGCCGGATGCCCGGCATCCAGTTCGCGATCGCCCGCATGCAAGCCGCGCTCGCCACGATGAGCGCGCTGCTGACCGAGTACGCGCAGCGGCACATCGAGCCGGGTGACGATCTCACCCTCTTCGTCGCGGACACGTGTATCCCGAAGTACTACGTCACCAACGAGGCGGTTGGCGTGGTGACCACCGCGCTGGAAGTGGTTGGCGGTTCAGCGATCCGGCACCGATCCAGGATCGGTCAGATCTGGCGCGACGTGTGCGCCGGACCGCTGTTGCCATTCACCAACGACCTGGCCCGTGAGTACATCGGCAAGGCGGCGCTGGGCATTGACCCGGTCGCGGCGCCGAGGTGGTTGTGATGGCCGGCCGCATGCAGCCGCTGGACCCCGCCCGCACCCCGATCGACAACGCGTACTACGACGCGGTCGGCGACGCCTGGTGGGACGAGCGTGGCCCGTTCTCCGCGCTGCACGAGATGAACCCGGTCCGGATCGGCTACTTCGACCGTGCGATGACCGGTCGGCTGGGCGTTGCGGAACGGCGGGACGTCTGCGTCCTGGACGTGGGGTGTGGCGGCGGGCTGGTGTCCGAAGGGCTGAGCCGGCTGGGCTACCGGGTGCGGGGCGTCGACCTCAACCCCGGTGCCGTCGCGGCCGCCAGCCGGCACGCGGTTGGGGCGGGGTTGACGGTGCACTACACGGTCGGCTCCGCTTACCAGCTCCCTGAACGCGACGGCGCCATGGATGCGGTCGTGGCATCGGACGTCTTCGAACATCTGCACGATCTCGACGCAGCGATCGCGGAGATCGCGCGGGTGCTGCGCCCGGGTGGCGTCCTCGCCTTCGACACGATCAACCGCACCGGCCGCAGCTACCTCGTCATGATCCTGCTCGCCGAGTGGCTGTTGCGGGTCAACCACCGGGGTACCCACAACTGGCGCCTGTTCATCCGCCCAGCTGAGCTGGCCAGCGTGCTGGAGCGGCACGGCCTGAGCCTGGTCGAGTACACCGGGCTGGCGCCCGCCCGCGCGGTGCCGGCGGCCATCGCCGGCTACCTGCGCTCCCGCCGACTCAGTGGCTACAAGCTCACCTCGGACGACTCCGCCAGCTACATCGGCTATGCCGTGAAGACCCGCCACCCCGAGGAGCAGTCATGACCTGGGTCAGATCCACGAGCAGGGCGCGCATCGAGATTCGTGCCGAGGCGCGGGCGGTTCGCGAGTTCCTCTCCGA
Organism: Micromonosporaceae bacterium; assembly: GCA_035695905.1. Classification (GTDB taxonomy): domain Bacteria; phylum Actinomycetota; class Actinomycetes; order Mycobacteriales; family Micromonosporaceae; genus EFPC-2. The sequence goes on from DASRRF010000096.1 coordinate 6,180, forward strand.
CGTCCCGCGGTGTGGGCGGCTCATGCCGTCGGTACGCAGCCTCGAGCCGATCGGCGACGACGTGTACCACTACGTGTTGGAGGAGTTTTCCAACGGTACGGTCAGCCTCGCGCCGGACTACGAGACCCGGTTCGATCTGACCGACCCGGCGGCGATCCGGTGGGAGCCGCATGGCGAACACAACTTCCGATCCTGGGGCGTGTTCGCCACCCGGGAGGGTGCGGGGCCCGGCGAGACCGTGCTTGAGATCGATACCCATGCCGACGCCGACCTGCAAGTACCGACCGTCATGGTGCCGCTGGTCGGGCCGTTCGCGAACAAGTCCAGCGCTGAGGTGACCAAGGGTTTCCTGGACCGCATCAAGGCCGCAGTGGAGCAGACGGCTGCCGTCGACGGCGGGCGAGGGTAGCGGTGGGTGCGCGTATTCTCGCCCTGCGCGCGGCCACGCCGACCGCGGTCGTGCCGCAGGACGAGGTATTCGCCGAGTTCTACCGCGACTTGTACGCCGACATCCCGAACGCCAAGGACCTGTTCGCCCACACCCAGGTACGGCGGCGGCACATGGCCTGGGATCCGCGGGTCGAGTTCGGCGGCGGCTTTCCCGGGATGGCGTGCCGGATGCGGGCCTGGGAGGAGCACGCGTTGGCGTTGGGACGCCGGTGCCTGGATGGCGTCCTGGCCGGGGTGGACACCGGATCCATCGGCACGTTCACGATGGCGAGCTGTACCGGGTACGCGGGGCCCACGCCGGAGATGTTGCTGGCCAAGGAGTTCGGGTTGCCCGAGCGGCTGCGCCGTACCTTCGTCGGCCACATGGGCTGCTATGCGGCGTTCAACGCGCTCAAGGTGGCGCTGGACGGCCTGGCCGCCCGGCCTAGCGAGCGCGCGCTCGTGCTGTGCGCCGAGGTGTGCTCGGTGCACGCGCGGCCGGAGGCGACCGTCGAGCAGGCGGTGGTACACGCGCTGTTCGGCGATGCCGCGGTGGCGCTGCTGCTTGGTGACCGGCCGGGCGACAACGGACCGCGGATCGTCCGTACCCACACCGTCACGCACTACCCGACCGCCGAAGCGATGACGTGGCGGATTGAGGATGATGCGTTCCGGATGACCCTGTCGCCATACGTGCCGGCCTATCTGGCCGGGACGATCCGTCCCTTCGTCGAGGAGCTGCTCGAGCCGGCCGGGCTCGGCATCGGCGATGTACAGCATTGGGCCATCCATCCGGGCGGACCCAAGATCGTCGAGTTCGTCGGCGAACGGCTCGGCCTGGCCGCGTCCGCGCTTGCTCCGTCGCTGGCCGTGCTTGCCGAATACGGCAACTGTTCGTCGACGACGGTCCTGCTCATCCTCGACCGGATCATCGTGGACAACCGGCCCGGCCCAGGCGAGTACGCCGTCCTGATGGCGTTCGGACCCGGACTGACCATGGAATCCGCCCTCGTCGAGTTTCCAGGGGGGTCACAATGGACACCGGCCTGACCTGTACCGCATCCGTACCCGAGCTGCGCCGCGCGATCCAGGACCACTACGACGGGCTGATCCAGCTCTACGAGGACCTGTGGGGCGAGCACATCCACCACGGCTACTGGGAGCCGGGACAGCCCGGTGGCGAGCGCCACCAGGCACAGGTCCGCGCGGTGGACAAGCTCATCGCGTTCGCCGGCGTACCCGATGGCGCCCGCATCCTCGACGCCGGCTGTGGTGTCGGCGCCTCTGCGGTCTATCTGGCATCGCGGCTCGGCTGTTCGGTCGAGGGCATCACGCTCAGCGCGGAGCAGGTGAGCCGCGCCGAGCTGAAGGCCGAGCAGGCGGGTGTCGCCGCGCTCGCCCGGTTCCGCCAGCTGGACGCGATGGCCACCGACTATCCGGACGACTCGTTCGATGTGGTCTGGGCGTTCGAGAGCTGCGAGCTGATGCCGGACAAGTCCGGGTTCCTGGCCGAGTGCGCCCGCGTGCTGCGACCGGGCGGCGTGCTGGCGATGGCGACCTGGTGCGCCCGGGACGATCAGCTCACTCCTTCGGAGGTACGGCTGCTGCGGCGCATCTATCGGGACTTCGTGGTCTCGCACGTGCTGCCGCTCGACCAGTACGAAAAGCTGTGCTGGCAGCTCGGGTACGAGCAGGTGCGGGTGGCCGACTGGACCGACCGGGTCCGCGACACGTGGCAACTGAGCACCGACATCGTACGACCGTTCGTCCGCGACCCGTCCTATATCTGGAAGCTGGTCCGGGCCAAGGGGGTCGACATCTTCCGCTTCCTCAACTCGGTACCGCTGATGAAGCAGGCCTACGACCGCGGCGTGATGCGGTACGGCGTGTTGCGGGCGACCAAACAAGCCGGGGAGGCCCGATGACCGGGTCAGTGTCCACTGTGGAAGACATGGTTGCCGGCCTGCTCACCGAGGCGTGGGTGGTCGACCTGTTCACCGAACTGACCGCCCGGCAGCGCGCGTCGCAGGACCTCGTCGACCGGTTGCGCGAGCGCGACGTCTCCAACCATGTGTTCTGGCCGTTCCACGCCCCGCAGTTCCCGCTGGTGGTCACCTCGGCCGGCGGATGCCGGATCACCGACCTCGACGGCAACCACTACCTCGACTGCCATCTGGGCTTCGGCGCGCAGGCACTGCACGGCCACAGCCCCGCGCCCGTGGTGGAGTTCGTCCGGGAACGGATGGGCACCAGCCCCGGCAACGGCTACTTCCACCCGATCGAGCTGGAGTTCGTCGAGCTGCTGCACGACCTGCTGCCACACTGCGAGCAGTTCGCGTTCCTGAACTCCGGCACCGACGCCACCCAGGCCGCGATCCGGCTGGCCCGCGCACACACCGGCCGCCGCCTCGTCGCCAAGTTCGAAGGGGCGCTGCACGGCGTGCACGACCTGGCCGCGCACAACACCGCATTCTGGTACCACGGGCAGCCGGCCACGCCGTTCCCGCCGATCGGCCCGGATGGCATCGCACCCGATCCGGCACTGGCCGGGGTTCCCGTAGCCGCTCATGACGAGTTGCTGATTCTCCCGCAGGATGCGGCAGCGGCGCTGGCGCTGATCGAGCGGCACCGCGACCGGCTCGCCTGCGTGATCGCCGAGCCGGTGTCCTCGGCCTTCCCGTACGAGGAGGTCTGCGTTCCGATCGTGGCCCAGGTCGCCCGGGCCTGCCGGCGGTTCAACGTACCGTTCATCCTCGACGAGGTGCTGACCGGCTTCCGCTATGGCATCGGCGGCGCGGCCCGGCATTTCGACATCGCCGCCGACCTGTACTGCTACGGCAAGGTGATCAGCGGGCTCGGGCTGCCGTTGTCCGCGGTCGGTGGCCGGGCCGACCTGCTCGAGGTCATGCAGACCTCCGGCGTGGCGCTCACCGACGTCGGCGTCAAGACCTGCGTACAGACCTCGCACGCGGGCAACTACCTCGCGCTGTGCGCCGGGTACGCGAGCCTACGGCTGCTCGCGGACGAGGGCGAGCCGTACTACACCCGGACCCGGGCGAACGTCGCATGGCTGCGCAGCGAGCTGGCCAGCTTCCGCGACCGGCACGGCATCCCGCTGCGGCTGCTCGGGTTCGGTGACTTCATCGGGTCGTTCGCGTTCGTCGCCGAGGACAGCTACCCCGGCTATCGAGAGTTCGCCGCGGCCGTGAACCCGATCGGCTTGGTCCTGCTGACCCTCATGCTGCGCCAGCGCGGCGTGTTCACCCTGAGCCTGCCCATGCTCTTCACCGGCGGCGCGCACGACCGCGGCGACCTGGCCGAGGTGTTGGCGGCGGTCACCGATGCGGCGCTGGCGCTGCAGCGGCACCGGTTCCCCTTCGTGCTGCCTGTGGGCGCCCACCAATGACCGCTGTGGTCGGACATCGCGGCGAGGTGCATCCATCCCGGGCGGCCTGGCGGCCGGGCTCCCGGGCAGCCTCTCTCAGCCGCGCGCCGACCCTCGGTGCGGCCCTCGTGGACTGGGCCACGCAACGGCCCGAGGATGTCGCGTTCCACCTGTACGACATGGCGGGGCAGTGTGTCGAGCTGACCGCGGGAGAGCTGCGCCGCCGGGCCGGCGGGGTGGCGGCCGGGCTCGCCGGCTGCGGGCTGGGCGCGGGTGACCGGGTCGCGGTCAGCCTCGACACCGGACCCGACCTCATCGTCACGCTGTTCGGGGCGGCCTTGCTCGGTGCCGTACCCGTGTTGCTGGAGCCGCCGCTGGCCGAGGGCCGGGCCCGGGTCTGGGGGCAGCGGGTCGGGCAGGTGCTCCGGTGCGTCCGGCCCGGTGTGCTGGTCGCCGGGCAAGCCGCAAGCCACCATCTGCAGTCGGTCGCCGAGGTGGCCGGCGTCCGGCTGATGTTACCGTCCACAGTGGTCGGTGCGGCCGGGCTCGCTTTGCCGCCGGCCGACCGGGATGCGGCAGCCGTGCTGCAGATGACCTCCGGCACGCTCGGCGTGGCAAAGGCTGTCTGCCTGACCCACCGCGCACTGTTCGCGAACGCCGCTGCCATCGCCGCGACCGCGCGGTATCGCACCGACGACCTGATGGTTAGCTGGCTTCCGCTGCACCACGACATGGGTCTGACCGGCGCGGTCATCTCGACGTTCCTGCATCGCATCCCGGTGGTGCTGCTGCCGCCGATGGCGTTCCTCCTGCGCCCGGAACGGTGGCTGTGGGCGGTGCACCGGTTCCGCGGCACGCTGTCGCCGGCACCGAACTTCGCCTACCACCTGTGCGTACGGAAGGTTCGCGACGAGGCGCTCGACGGGTTGGACCTCGGCTCGTGGCGGATGATGTTCAACGGCGCCGAGATCGTCAATGCGGCGACCGTTCATCTGTGGCAGGAGCGGTTCGGCCGGTACGGGGTACGGCCGGAGAGCATGCGGCCGGCGTACGGGATGGCCGAGATGGGCGTGGCGGTCGCCATGACCGGACCGGACGAGGCGCCGCGCGTGGACTACGTCGACCGTGAGGTGCTGGCCGGCACCGACCGCGCGGTGCCGGTGCGACCGGACGGTGCCCACTGCTGCGCAGTGGTCGCCGTCGGCCGTCCGCTGCCCGGTTACCAAGTACGGGTGGTCGACGCCACCGGTTCTTCCACAGTGGACCGGGTACAGGGACGAATCCTGGTACGGGGGCCGTCGCTGATGACCGGGTACTTCGACGATCCGGCCGCCACCGCGGCGGCGATCCACGACGGCTGGCTCGACACCGGTGACATCGGCTACCTGGCGGACGGGGAGCTGTTCATCACCGGTCGCGCCGCCGATCTGCTGATCGTCGCGGGCCGCAACTACCACCCGTACGCAGCCGAGGCGGCCGCCACGGCCCTGCCCGGCGTACGGACCGGCGGGGCAGCTGTGGTTGGTGTGCCCGACCCGGCCCAGGGCACCGATGCCGTGGCCGTCGTCGTCGAGTCGGCTGCGGCCTTGCGCGCGTCCCAGCGCGACGCGCTGGCCGAGGCGGTCAGCCGGGTCGTCGCCGACGAGCTGGGGGTGCGGCCGGAACGGGTACTGGTCGTGCGTCCCGGCACGCTGCCGCGAACCCCGAGTGGGAAGCTGCGGCGGGCGCAGATTGCCGCCGACCTCACCATCGAAGGCCGCCGGAGTCACGATGGTGTGGACCTGTGACGTTGCGGTAGTGGGCGGCGGGCTGACCGGACTGCTCGCCGCGGGGTCGTTGGCCGCGGCCGGACGTCGCGTCACCGTGCTGCAGGCCGGACCGGTGCTGGGTGGCCGAGCCCGCAGTACCGACCATGACCTGTTCCGCCTCAACTTCGGTCCGCGCGCGCTCTACCGCGGGCCCGCCCGCTCGGCGTTGCGCCGTCTTGGCATCAGGCCCGCGGGTGGGCCACCACCGGCGAAGGCGGCATGGGCGCTCTTCGATGGCCGCCTACATCCGGGCTTCATGACGGTGGGTGGCGTGCTTTCCAGCCCACTCCTGGCGTACCGCGATCGCGCCGCACTGACCGGCCTCCTCGGGCTGGTACGGGCCAGGCCGGCCCTGGCCGCGATGACCGCCGCCGAGTGGCTCGCCAGTGGGCTGCCCAGCCAACGCTCACGCCTGGCGGCCGCGGCCCTCATCCGGGTGGCGACCTACCTCGGCAGCCCCGAGTTGGCCAGCGCGGATGCGGTGGCCGGGCAGCTGGCCGCCGCGCGGCTCGGCGTGCGTTACCTCGATGGCGGCTGGCAGAGCCTGGTCGACGCGTTGCACCGGCGGGTCTCACGATTGGGCGCGACCGTACTCACCGGTCGGCGGGTCGCCGCGCTCGAAGCCGGCGG
>DASRRF010000097.1:0-2336 GCA_035695905.1 Micromonosporaceae bacterium
CGCGGCGACCAGGCCGATACGTACCAGATGACCGAGATCAACCCGCCGGGACCGGGCGGGCGGTACCCACACCTCGGCCGCGCCGAGATCGATCACCCTTGCCGGGCCGGCCACGACCCCGATGCTAGCCGCGGCGTACTGCCCCGTTGCCCGCGTCGGTCACCACTGGCTCGACGTCGTCCTCCAGCCGGGACACCCAGGCGGTCACGTCCAGCGCCACGTCCTGCGCGGTCAGGCCCAGCTCGGCGAGCACCTCCGGCCGGGTGCCGTGCGGGTGCCAGCCCGGTGCCACCCCGACATCCCGCAGGGGTACCGGCACATCCGTGTCGCGCAGTGCCTTGGCGACCGCGTCACCGACGCCGCCGGCGCGGATACCGTCCTCCACGGTCACCACGAGCCGGTGCTGCCGGGCCAACTCGACCAGCGCCGCGGGCACCGGGCGTACCCAGCGCGGGTCGACCACGGTCACGCCGTACCCCTGCTCGCCGACCCGGGCCGCCACCTCGACGCCGAGCTGTGCGAACGCGCCCACGGTCACCAGCAGCACGTCCCGCCGGGCGCTCTCGGCCAGCACGTCCACCCCGCCGATCCGGCGTACCGCCGGCAGGTCGGCCGGCACCGAGCCGGTCGGGAACCGTACCAGCGTCGGGCCGTCGGTGATCGCCACCGCCTCGCGCAGCTCCGCGCGCAGCGTGGCGGCGTCCCGCGGCGCGGCGATCCGCAACCCGGGTACCGCGCCGAAGACCGACAGGTCCCAGATGCCGTAGTGGCTCGGACCGTCCGGTCCGGTGATCCCGGCCCGGTCGAGGACGAACGTCACCGGCAGCTTGTGCAGCGCGACGTCGAGGAGCACCTGGTCGAACGCCCGGTTCAGGAACGTCGCGTAGACCGCCACGACCGGGTGCAGGCCGCCCAGCGCCAGCCCGGCCGCCGACGTCACCGCGTGCTGCTCGGCGATGCCCACGTCGTACGCCCGATCCGGGAACCGCGCGGCCAGCTTGCCGATGCCGGTCGAGTCACCCATCGCCGCGGTGATCCCGACGATGTCGGCCCGCTCCTCGGCCAGCGCCACGAGTTCCTCGCCGAAGACCGAGGTCCACTTCAGCGACGAGGGGGCGACCGGCTTGCCGGTACCCGGGTCGAACGCGGACGGGCTGTGCAGGCAGTCGGCCTCGTCGTCCTCGGCCGGCCGGTAGCCGTACCCCTTGCGGGTCACCGCATGCACGATCACCGGACCGCGGAACCCCTTGGCGCGGCGCAGCGCGTGCTCGACCGCGGCCAGGTCGTGCCCGTCGACCGGGCCGACGTACTTGATGCCCAGGTCCTCGAAGAGCGCCTGCGGCGCGACCGCGTCCTTGATGCCCTTCTTGACCGCGTGCAGCGCCTCAAAGAGCGGCTTGCCGACCAGCGGTGTGCGCTCCAGCGCGTCCTTGACCAGGTCGAGTACCTTCTCGTAGCCCGGGTTCAGCCGCAGCGTGGCCAGGTGGTCGGCGAGCCCGCCGATGGTCGGCGCGTACGACCGGCCGTTGTCGTTGACCACGATGACGATCGGGTTCTTCGCGGCGGCGATGTTGTTCAGCGCCTCCCAGCACATCCCGCCGGTGAGCGCCCCGTCGCCGACCACGGCCACCACGTGCCGCCGCTCGCCGCGCACCGCGTACGCCTTGGCCAGGCCGTCCGCGTAGGACAGCGCGGTCGAGGCGTGGCAGTTCTCGATGATGTCGTGCTCGCTCTCGGCCTGGCTCGGGTAGCCGGTGAGCCCGCCGCGCTGCTTCAACCGGTCGAAACCCTGCTGCCGGCCGGTGACCATCTTGTGCACGTACGCCTGGTGCCCGGTGTCGAACAGGATCCGGTCCTTGGGCGAGTCGAAGACCCGGTGCAGGGCCAGGGTCAGCTCGACCACGCCGAGGTTCGGCCCGAGGTGGCCACCGGTCCTGGCCACCTTCTCGACCAGGAAGTCCCGGATCTCCGCGGACAGCAGAGTGAGCGCCTCCGGGGTGAGCCGCTTGAGGTCCTGCGGACTGTTGATCATGGCAAGCAACGGGCCGTCGGCCAGCTCGCCGGGTAGTGCGCTCATGGCAGGTGAGTCTATCGGGCGGCCCTTACCACCTGGCCTTCTGGCCGTCGGCGTTCCGACAATCTTCACGATCCGCACACATCCCGCGCGCCCGCCCCAAGATCGTCGCAACTTGCAGAAACTCGCGCCTTCAGATCCCTCCTGATGCCGCAACCTCACGGAAGTTGCGGTCGGTGGCCGGGTTGCGGTGGGTGGCCGGGTTGCGGTGGAGGCGCGATGATCATCCGGCGCGGCGGGGCCGTGAGCGGCGCGGGTAGCC
>DASRRF010000098.1:0-2732 GCA_035695905.1 Micromonosporaceae bacterium
CTGCGGGGGCGGGGCCAGCGCCTTCTTCCTCACCTCACTCGGCGGAGGTACGACCGGTCCACTCAGCGACGCGTTGGGCTGCGGCCAGGCCGGTCCGCTCGACCCGGCGGGCCGGCTGCCGAAGGCGGGCTCGCTCGGCGACGAGCAGATGCGCAACGCCGCCATCATCATCAAGGTTGGATCCGCAATGGACGTTCCGCCGCGGGGGTGGGTGATCGCGGTGGCCACCGCATTGCAGGAGTCCTACCTGCGCAACCTGGGCGATCTGGGCGCCCGCAACGACCACGACTCACTCGGCCTCTTCCAGCAGCGCCCGAGTCAGGGTTGGGGTACCCCGGAGCAGATCATGAACCCGGAGTACGCCAGCAGGAAGTTCTACGAGAAACTGTTGCGCGTGCCGGGCTGGGACACGATGCCACTCACCGAGGCCGCGCAGATCGTGCAGCGGTCGGCCTTTCCGGATGCGTACGCGAAGCATGAGCCGCTGGCCACCGTCGTGGTGAACGTGCTCGCCGACGGCGCCGCTCGGGCCGTCGGCGCGCTGGCGAACCTGCGGTGCGCCGGTCCCGGCGAGATCGCCGCATCGGGCTGGACCGTACCGGTGAAGGGTCCGATCGTCTCCGGCTTCCGTACCCCGGATCGACCGACCCACGATGGCGCGGACATCGCCGCCGGCCGGGGCACCCTGATCCGGGTGGCGTCGGCCGGCATCGTCGTGATGGCGCGCTGTAACGCCTCCACAGTGGACGGAACACCGCTGTCCTGCGACCAGGACGGTTCGGTGAATATCCGTGGGTGCGGCTGGTACGTCGACGTGCTGCACGCCGGCAACGTGATCACCCGGTACTGCCACATGGTCAGCCGACCGCGGGTGGTGGTCGGTCAGCGGGTTGCCGCCGGCGAGGTGATCGGGCAGGTCGGTACGAGTGGGCACTCCTCCGGTCCGCACCTGCATTTCGAGACCCACCTCGACGGAGACCGGTCCAGCGCCGGCGCGGTCAACCCGGAGCCGTTCATGCGCGAACACGGCGTACCCCTTGGATTGAACCAATGACCTCGGATCGGGGCGAGGGGGGCCTCGACTGGGATGCCTGGGCGTCACAGCAGTGGGCCGAACGACGGCCGTCCGCGGTCGCCCCGGTACCCGCGGCCGGGCGCACCGATCTGCGCGGCCGCCGGGTCGTCGTCGGCCTACCCGGGCTCGGCTGGCGGGCCGACCTGCGCGCGGACGAACCGGTAGTCCAGGGCAGCCGGACGTACGTCCCGATCCTGCCCGAGCAGGAGTGGTACCGCGCAGAGTCCGAGCAGATTGAGGTGTTCGCGCCGCTAATGCCGATCGAGCGGGTGTGGCTGGAGACCACCCAACCGGCGACGTCGGACCCGGTCGACCGCGATCTGGTCGCCCGGCTCGTCTCGCTGGACGCGCCACCCCGCCGCGACCCGCTGCCGGCGCGCGACGTGCTGCTGCTTACCGGCCGCCGGGTGGTCCGGATGACCGAGCGCGGCGAGGAACGCAACCTGCGCGCGATAACCGAGCCGTTCTCCAATGGGGACGGCGATATCTGCGTACTGGTCTCGGCGGAGCTGGACTGGTACCGGTGGGCGTGGAGCGGGCAGTCACCGAAGACTCTCGAAGTGCCGGTTCACCTGCTCTGGGTCGAGTAGGTCAGCAAACTCCACCTCCACAGATCAATCTTCAACTCCGGTAGAGAAAGATGTATATCCCGCCGACAACACAAGCCCAAAGCAACACGACCACAATGACCGCGCCGAGCGGCGCGAGCAGACCAATCCGAATCCTGGAATGTTGCCGCTTCGCGCGCGGCACCGTCCAGTCGTCCTTCGCGTTTGAATCGGAGTGCCACATACCCGCCTACCGTAACCGTTGAGGATCAGAGCCCCCAATTCCACCCGTCGTCGGACTTGAGCGTCTTCGTGCGTGGGTCTAACCAGCCTCCACAAAAGGACACATTCTTACCACGCGCGGAGCAGTAATGCGTGGGCACGGGGGAGAATTGACCGCAGAATATTCTCAGCTCGCGAGAGTGATATGGCGCGAACCAGAATCCTGGTGACGACGTTGTCCCGGGCAAGCAGCCCGGAACATCGGGCCTTCTCAGCGATCTCGCATACGATGTACGCGTTGTCGTCGCCACCAATGCCGGGCGGAATTGCTTTGACGCTGACATTAACGCCGGTCCGCGGCTCTGAGCTGCATGTCACCGTTGCCCTAATCAAATGGATGACTTCGGCGCCGGTCTCGCCGTAGTACGCCTCGCTATATTGCTCGATCAAGGTGTCGTCGGTCAGCGTCCACGTCCGGCTTGCGCCGCCAAGCGAATGCCAACTCGTTATGCGGAGGCTTTCCGTGCCACACGGGGTGACGAGGTTGTCCGCGGTGCTCCAGGGAACGCCGGTGGTTGCAATAGCGTCGACCCCCAGTCCATCGCCGGGCAGAATTGATGCAAACGTTCGTTCGTCCGCCTGCCTTATGACATCCTCCGGCACCGTCATTATCCAGTGAGGGTTCTGCGTGTTTGACTTGGCTTGTCCCGGACCGTGTGTACACCCGCCAAACGTAAGAACCGCCAGCAGCACAGTGACCACGCGGTACGCGGACCCAGTCGATCTTGGTGGTCCCGTTAGAATATATGTAAGATGGTGTATACAACAACCACCACCAGTGCGATGACGGCGAACACCGCCATGTGGATTCTCGCGTCCTCTCAGGC
>DASRRF010000099.1:0-1685 GCA_035695905.1 Micromonosporaceae bacterium
GGGCGCGTACCGCGGGAAGCCGGTCCAGCCCGCGGTCGGTCAGGTGGTCCACGGCGGCGTCCACCGCGGCCTGGGCCACCCCGACGTAGACCGCCGCATATGACGCGACCAGCCAGTGCGGCATCAGCTGAGCCACCACGAGGGCGAGCCCCTCGACGCCACCGAGCAGCGCACCGGCGGGTACCACGACGTCCAGGTGCAGGTCGTGTGACGCGGTGGCGCGCATGCCGAGCGAGTCCCAGGTCTCCTCGATCGCCAATCCGTCCACTGTGGATGGTACCAGGAACTGGGAGACTGTGTCCGGCGCGCTCGCGCTGCGGGCCGCCACCAGGTAACCGTCGGCGTGCCCGACCCCGGAGCAGAACGTCTTGGAGCCCTTGATATGGAAGCCGTCCGCGACCTTCTCGTACACAGTGGACAGTTTGGAGAGCCGCGAGCCGGCGCCGCGCTCGCTCATCGCGACGCCGTACCAGGCGCCCCCGGCCGCGGCGCGCAACAGCCGGTCCCTGGCGGACAGGGCCTCCGGCGGCACGCCAAGTGCGGCCGCGAGGTCGTCGTCGACCGCGGACAGCGCACCGGTCACCGACGCGTGCATGTTGAAGACCAGCGCGGTGGCACCGTTGCCGCGGGCCAGCTCGTACGCGACGGCCGCGTAGTCGGCGAAGCCGGCACCGGTACCGCCGAGCCGGGCCGGTACGAGCAGGCCGAACAGCCCGGCGGCGCGCAGGTCCGCGAAGTCGTCCACCGGGAACACCCCGGCCCGGTCGTACCCGTCGGCCCGGGCGGTGAACCGGGGTGCCAGCCGGCGGGCCGTGGCGATCGCATCATCCGGTGTCATCACGCCGCCCTCCTGCCGCGCGCCTGGTAGAGCACGGCGGTCGACCAGGTGGGTACGACGCGGATCTCCCGGCGCCGCGCGACGAGCCATCGTACGGTTGCCGCGAACGCCGGCCGTACCCCGCGCACCTCGAGCCGTACCCCGTGCCGGGCGAACTCACCGATGAGTACGTCTGGGTTCACAAACAGGTTCGGATCGTGCAGCCCACGCGGCACGCCGGGCAGCCGCTCGGCCACGGTGACCGCGAGCAGCCGGCTCACCACGGTGTTGTTGAGCGTGTCCAGCACGACGAGCCCACCCGGGCGCAGGATCCGGCTCACCTCGGCCACCGCGGCGCGCCAATTCGTCACGTGTTCCAACAGCTCACCGGCGCTCACCACATCCGCGCAGCGATCCACGAGCGGGAGCCGGGTGGCGTCCGCGCGGATCGCCGTGACCCCGTGTGCCGCGGCCTGCTCCAGCGCCGAGGTCACCAGGTCCAGCCCGATGTGCCGGTACCCCTTGCCATCCAGGTACGGGGCGAGCAGCCCGCCGCCGCAGCCCACGTCGACCAGGATCGCGCCGGGCCGGCTCGCCGGCGGCACCAGCCGGGCGCGGGCCGCGGCGATCGCCCGCAACGGGGCGAGCGCGCCGCCCGGCCGCCACCACTCGCCGGCCAGCTCGTCGTACTGCCTGATGTCGTTGCGGGCGAGCCCCATGAGGTCGAGGGTGACACGGATACCCGCGAGCTAACAAACTTCCCGTTATGGGCCGCACCGTGCTAGCACTGCTCCGCGCCAGCCATCCCGAGCCCGGCGCCGCGGTCACCGTGGTCGCCGGCCTACTCGCGGTGGCCGTCGGGCACACC
>DASRRF010000100.1:0-5263 GCA_035695905.1 Micromonosporaceae bacterium
GTCAGGTACTCGGTGGTGAACCAGAATGTGCAGCCGTCGCTCGGGTCGACCGACATCGAGCTGTAGTCACCCCACCGGGCGGCACTGTGGGTCTGCGATCCGGTGCCGGCGATCAGCGTGCGCTCGCCCTGGGCCAGCTGACCCGCCGGATCAGTGGACAGCCGCCCGGCCATCCGGATCGACGGGAAGCTGGTACTGGACGACGTGCTGTATCCGATCGCGATGTTGCCGTTCACGTCCATCGCCGCGCTGCCCATCCAGCGGCTCGCGGAGTCCGGCGAGTAGGTTCCTTGTTGCTGGATCGTCCATCCGGTACCCGCGGAACGCAGTTCGTACCAGCGAACCCCGGCGTGGTCGGCACCGTCCACATCGACGGTGTGGTTGAGCACGATCGAGGCGTGGTCGCCGAAGTTGCGGTACGCCGCCCGGTACATGAGCCGGTCCGAGATGGCATCCAGGCGCTGAGCGGTACCCTGTTGTGGTACGCAGTTGCGCGCGAAGTTGCACATGTTCGAGTCGAACGGCGCGGTCTCCAGGAACCGGTTCGGCTCGCCGCTGGATCCGCCGAACGTTGACGCGCCGGGGTTGGTCCAGTCGACGTGGAAGTCCCACATCAACAGCCGGTCGGTGGGTGACGTACCGAATGCGTCATCGTCGAACATGCTGAACGGGTTCGGCGCGCCGGCCGGCGGCGCGAGGCCCTCGGCATCGGCCGGCAGCACGCCGCCGAAGTCCGGGCCGAGGTGGAAGTAGACCATCCGTGCGGCCTGCCCGGCGAGCATCTTCTCCCGCTCGAACGCGACCGCCCCCACGCCGACGAAGCCAGGCGCGAACTCGTTGGCGGTCATGTAGTACGCGTCCGGCCAGATCCCGTACTTGGGATAGTCGTTGATCCGGGTCGCGTGGTAGAGGAAGTCGTACCGGAACCAGGCGCCGGTCGGGTCGGGGGTCTGCGAAATCGCCATGCACTGGTGGTGCCCGTCCGGCGTGTTCAGCGCGAACTGGCTCATCATCCAGCGGTTGGCGGCCTCGTCGTACAGCACCACCGGGTCGCCGTCGTTGTGTGATTCGCAGGGGCCGCCGAACCCGTCCCACAGGGAGTTGTCCGGCAGCGGGCCGAGTAGCAGCGCTCCGGTCTTGCTGAACACCGCGAAGTGTATGTTTATCATCTGCACGTAGTGATTCGGCCCCACGTCACCGTTGGTGTCCGGCGGCAGGACGGCATCCAGGTTGCCGACGCCCTCGAAGTTCGCACCGAAGTCCGGGAATGCGGCCGTACCCACCCCATCGGCCTGTACCGCCGCGCTGCCTGCCTTGGCCTGCGGGTTCGCCGCGTTGCGCGGCAGCACGCCGGTGTCCGGCGCCTTCGGGGCGACCGGGCTGAGCCGCGCGGTAGCACCGCCGATCCCCTTTGCCCGCGCGTCGAGGTCGGCGGCGATCGCGGTGAGCTCGCGCGACGCGTCGAACTTCACCGCGTCCCGCACCTCCGGCGTCAGACTGTCCGGTGTAGACAGTGCCGATGCCGCTTTCGGCAGGGCCGGCCGGCCCTGGACCGGTGAGACGGCCAGCGCCGCCACGACGGCGGTGACCGTGGTGATGATGGTCAACCGGCCCGGTGGGCCGAGACCGGAACGCCGCGGATGGTGCCCGCGTGGTTGTGCCATGCTTCCTCCCCAACAGAAAAGGACGCCGTGCGCCCGCGCCGTCGGTGCGCGGGTGGCGTCCCATGTCCCACAATCGCCCGGCGCAGTGGTGATGATCAATGACTGCCACCGGACAGTTCTCGTACAGTCAGATGACCGTTCGCTGTCTATCCGGCCTCGCGGAAAGACCGTTCGGCGGACTCGCGATGGAGGAACGTCGCTACCTACCGTCGGTTGGGGCTCGGAGGTGGGCTGATGGTGCCGGCGGGGATGCCCTTCATCCTCTGCGTGACAGCCGACGCGAAGGTACGCCAGCGTTTGGCGCGCCAGTTGAGCGGCGTCGGCGCGGTTCTGATGGTGTCCGACTTCGACGAACTTCAGGCCGTACTCTGTCCGGCCGACCGGCGCCTGGGCAACGCGAGTCCGGTTCGGCCGGCGGCGTCCTCAAGTAGCGAGCTGCTGATTGACCGCGGCGAGCACCGGGTGAGCTGGCAGGGTAGGTCGCTCGCGCTGACCCCGCTGGAGCTGGAGGTGCTGGGCACCTTGGCCAGCCCACCGCTGGCGGTGTGGACGTACGAACGGCTGTACGCCGCCGCATGGGGCGGCAGCTATCTCGGCGACGCGTCAACGGTGCACGCGGCGGTGACCCGACTGCGCCGCAAGCTGCGGGCCGCGGGCGACGGCACGCTGATCGAGACGGTTCGCGGGGTCGGCTACCGCCTGGCGTTCTCCAGCGGCTCGGCCGTGACCATCGTGGACTGACCCGTGTGCCTCACCGGGCTGGTCGCACGAGGGCCGCGCCGACCGCCGCGGCGAGGCCGCCCACGGACAGGAACGTACGCAGCGTGTGGAAATTCGCCCACCTGGACCTTATTTCCTCCCAGTCCGCCGGCAACGTCGCGGTCGTCCACGTCTTGACCTTGTTGTCGATGGGCACTTCGACCGCGAGCGTCACGGCGATGACCGCGACGAGCGCCGCCAGCGCGGAAACAGCGAGCCAGGCCGCCGTGGTCGCACCGGCGCGGAACAGCAGGACCACCACGACGACGCCCAGCACCCCGGTGGCAATCATCAGCACCGGCATGACCCCGGCGAGATTGGCGATCATGTGCTTGCCATCGGCGAGGAAGGTCTCCGCGTCGTAGTCGGTCATCGTCCGGCCGAGCGACAGCCAGGTGCCCCACAGCACACCCATCACGAGTGCGTACAACATGATGTTGAAGAATTGAGCCAGCTTGACGAACACCTGTCACCCCCGCCGGTTCGCTTGATCGCGTCTACTGTGGACAACCTACCAGCCGGCGGTAGCCCCGCCGGGGGCCCTGAGCAAGATCCCGCCGGCACGGCCGCCGAGCCGATGGTTGATAGTGGTCCGGTGGCACAGACTGAGTCCCGGCACGCGAGCTGGCTGGAGTTGTTCTTCGATCTGGTCGTCGTCGCGGCGATCGTCCAGCTGGCCAACCGGCTGCACGGCGAGCCGGCGCTGCCGGATGTCGCGGCGTTTCTGGCGCTCTATCTCGCGGTGTGGATGGCCTGGGCCTCGTTCACCCTCCACGCGAACGTGGCCGGGGAGGCGACCCGGCGGCGGGCGATGCTGCTGGCGATGTTCGGGATCGCCGTCATGGCCGCGGCGATCCCGCGGGCCACCGGCGCCCGCGCGGTGGTGTTCGCGGTGGCGTATGTGGCTGTGCGCATCCTCGGGCAGCGCACCTGGACCGCCACCCGCAGCGCCCTGCTGGCTTGGCCCTCGGTGCAGAACGGGGCCAGCCTGGTGCCCTGGATCGTGTCCATCTGGGTCGGGCCGCCCGGCCGCTACATCCTGTGGGGTGTGGGCCTGGCGATGGACATGCTGCTGCCGATCCTGATCGGCAACCGGTTCGATACGGCGCAGGCGGAGCTTCCGGCATGGGCGCGGCGTCTGATCGACCGGCAGGAGGCCGATCGGCGTCTACACACGGCCGCGGAACCGATCGAGTTCACGGTGGCCCGGCTGGACATGCCACACCTGGCGGAGCGCCTCGGCCTGTTCGTCATCATCGTGCTGGGCGAAGCGGTGATGCAACTCGTCGGCGCGGCCGCCGGGGTGAAATGGACCGGGCACCTCGTGGCCACCGGGGTGGCCGGCTTCATCCTCCTCATCGGGTTGTGGTGGCCCACTTTCCGGTACGGCTTCGTCGCGACCCAGGGCCGTGAGCTGTCCGTACGGGCGGTGATGCCGTTGCATTTCATCACGGTGGCGAGCATCACCGCGATCGCGGCCGGCCTGGGAACCCTTGTCGCGCAGTCGGAAAGCCATCCGGAGACGGCCGTTCGGTGGCTTCTCGGCGGTGGCCTCGCCGCGTACTACCTGGGTGTCGTGATCGCAGCCGTGATCCTCCGCCGGCTGCGATGGCTGTTCATCTGGGGCTTGCCCTGTGTGGCCGCGCCGGCCTTGGTCGCGGCGTTCGGCGCGGCGCTGCCGGGGGTGGTGTTCGTCTGGTTGTTGGTCGCCGTGGTCGGCTGGCAGGGCTCCTACTCCTGGTACGAGGCGCGCCGCGTGCGGGTGGTTCAGCCGGCCGCTGCCGGCTGAACCATCCGATGTGCGCGCCGCTCAGTGTTTGCAGCTCAAGCCGGCGCGATAGGCGGGCCTTTCATACTTGTTGCCGCAGTTGTAGCCGCCGAAGAGGCCCTCCCAGTGGTACATGTACGGGAAGAACATGCCGTCCCGCTGGAACTGCCGTACGTGCACCAATTCGTGCTTGATGATTTCGTTGGTGCACTTGTGCCGACAGACAATGGTGTTGCCGTAGGTGCCGTTGTGTGCCCACGGAACGATGAGCCATGAGTTGCTGATACAGCGGGCCTTCAGGTTGTGTCCACACGGACGACCCTCCCCACCGGCCAGATGGGCCGCGGCTCCCCAGGCGCGCCCGACGAAGTTGGTTCCTCCCCGCTTGAGGCCCGCCAGGTTCCGCTTCACGCCGCGCGCGATGCTGCGGCAGTGCCCGTGCACCTTACCGGTGAGGCAAAATGTTCCGTCCAGATCGGAGGAGTTGACCGGGTCGCCGGAGACGTAGTCGTAGTCGTTCGCGCTACCGCCTTCGACCGGATCGACCTCGATGAACCGGCCCAGCAGCGGCGAGTACTGGCGAGCACCCATCTCGATGATGGGTTGGACGCCGGCCTCGTGCTCCAGCGGGCGCTGGTTCTTGCCCAGCCAGGCGTAGTCGAAGCCACCGGTACTGTTGTCCGGAATGGCGCCGGAGATCTGGTTGCCGAACGGGTCGTAGCCGGCCGTGGCGCCCACCTTCGCGCCGTTGGCATCCGCGGTCGCGGCGACGTCGCCGTGGATGTTCGGGTACGACCAGACGCTGGCTGTGCCGGCTCTCGCCGTGAGCATCGCGCCACCCGGCAGGCCATAGGTGACATCCAGCACGGTGTTGCTGGCGTTGGTGGTGAAGTCCGGCGCGTCCCCCGAGCCGGTGGAGCCGTAGCGCGCGACGGTGCTGCCGTTGAGCCTTCGCTCCACGATCCGGTCAGTCGCGTCCCGCACATACGTCACGGTCGTGGAGCCCTTGACCGTGGTCATGTGCCGATCGGTGACGTCATAGCTGTGGGTCTCGCCGAAAATCGACGTGGTG
>DASRRF010000101.1:0-1729 GCA_035695905.1 Micromonosporaceae bacterium
CGGCGGGTACGGCTGGCCGACACCGACGGCTCGGGTATCGCGGACATCGTCTACCTCGGCACCGACGGCCTGCACATCTACCTCAACGAGGCCGGCAACGCGTGGTCGGACGCCCGGGTGCTGGCCCAGTTCCCGGTCGTCGACGACCACGCCACGGTGTCCACAGTAGACCTCCTGGGACGGGGTACCGCATGCGTGGTCTGGTCCTCGGCGTTGCCCGGTGATGCCCGCAGCCCGGTCCGCTACCTCGACCTGATGGCCGGCCGCAAGCCGCACCTGCTGGTCGCCGCGCGCAACAACCTGGGCGCGGAGACCGTCGTCGAGTACGCCTCGTCGACGACGTTCTATCTGGCGGACAAGGCGGCCGGCCACCCCTGGATCACCCGGCTGCCCTTCCCGGTGCACGTGGTCGCCCGGGTTGAAAGCCTTGACCGGATAGCCCGCAACCGGTTCGTCACCAGGTACTCGTACCACCACGGGCATTACGACGCGACCGAGCGTGAGTTCCGTGGCTTCGGCCGGGTTGAGCGGCTGGACACCGAGGAGTTCGGAGTGCTCGGTGCCGCCGCCAATGTGGACATGGCCTCTCACGTGCCGCCGGCACTCACCAAGACGTGGTACCACACCGGGGTTTACCAGGCCGGGCAGGAAGTCTCCCGGCATCTCGCGCAGGAGTACCACACCGAGCCGGGGCTGACCGGCGAGCAGGTCCGCGCCCGGCTGCTCGACGACACCGTCCTGCCGGCTGGGCTTACCGCGGAGGAGGCGCGCCAGGCGTGCCGGGCGCTGAAGGGTTCATTGCTGCGCGAGGAGGTGTACGCGCACGACGGCGGGGTCGCCGCCGACCGGCCGTACCGAGCGACCGAGCGCAACTACACCATCCGGCGGCTACAGCCGGCTGCCGCCAACCGGTTCGCGGTGTTCCTGCCCCATCCGCGCGAGGTAGTGGAGTACGCGTACGAGCGCCAGCTCTATCCGGTCGACAGTGGACAGCGGGCGGATCCGCGGATCAGCCACGCGTTGACCCTGGCGGTGGACGAGTACGGCAGCGTGCTGCGCTCGGCGACGGTCGGCTACGGGCGTCGCTTCGACGACCCCGACCCACGACTGGCCACTGTGGACCGCCAGGAACAGAAGCGGATCCGGGTCCGGTTCGCGCTCGGCACGGTGACCGATGTTGTCGACCTGCCGGACGCCTGGCGTACGCCGATGCCGGCCGAGTCGCGCGCGTTCGAACTGCACAACGCGGCACCGGCCGCCGGCGAGCCGGGCCGGTTCTTCTTCACCGAACTGGACGCGCTGATCGCACAGGCCGGTGACGGGGCGCACGACCTGCCGTACGACGACGTAACCGGCGCCGGTGCGTCCGGTGGTGACGCGTTCCGCCGCCCGGTCGCCGCACAGCGGGTCCGGTACCGGCGCAACGACCTCACCGGCGAGCTGCCACCTACGCAGCTGGAGTCGCTCGCCCTGCCGTCGTCGTCCTACCGGCTGGCGTTCACCGCCGACCTGGCCAGTGCGGTGTACGGCGCCAAGCTCACCCCGGCGCAGCTGGACGCGGCGCTCAGCGCGGCCGGATACGTGCACGCGGACGGTGATGGCGGCTGGTGGGTACCGGCGCAGCGGGTCTTCTACACACCGGATGCCACCGCCAGCGCCGGGCAGGAACTGGCCGAGGCAGCGGGCCACTTCTGGCTGGCCCGGCGCTATGTCGACCCGTACGGCAATT
>DASRRF010000102.1:0-1620 GCA_035695905.1 Micromonosporaceae bacterium
CGGGCAGCTGGTGCGGCCGGGGGACGCGATCATTGCCGATGACGACGGGGTGGTCTGCGTGCCGCGCGCGGAAGTGGCCGGGGTGCTGGACGCGGCGCTGGCCCGGGTGGCGAAGGAGGAGGCGGCGCGGGCGGCGTTTCGGGCGGGGGAGCTGAGCTTGGACCGGTACGGGCTGCGATCCACTTTGGAGAGTCTGGGCGTGCGGTACGTGACGGCCGAGGAGTATGGGCTATGACCGGGTTGCGGTGCCTGCTCATGCGGGGTGGCACCTCGAAGGGGGCGTACTTTCTCGCTGAGGACCTGCCGGGCGATCCGGCGGAGCGCGACGAGCTGCTGCTGCGGGTGATGGGGAGCCCGGACCCGCGGCAGATCGACGGGATCGGTGGCGCGCATCCGTTGACCAGCAAGGTGGCCGTAGTGTCCACATCGGACGCTCCAGGGGTGGATGTCGACTATTTGTTCCTGCAGGTCGGGGTCGGCGAGGCGACCGTGTCGGATCGGCAGAACTGCGGCAACCTGCTGGCCGGGGTCGGGCCGTTCGCGGTGGAGCGGGGGTTGGTCGCCGGCTCCGGGGAGACCTCGGTAAGCATCCGCATGGTGAACTCGGATTCCGTCGCGGTGGCGACGTTCGCCCCACCGGGGGAAGCCGGCGGCACGGTGCCGGTCACGATCCATTTCTCCGGTACCGAGGGTTCGGCCTGCGGCACCCTGCTGCCCACCGGGTCGCGGCGGGACGTGGTCGACGGTGTCGAGGTCACCTGCGTCGACAACGGAATGCCGGTCGTGATCGCCGCTGCGGCGTCGTTGGGTCTGAGTGGTTACGAGACCGTCGGGCTGCTCGGCACGGACGAGCGGTTGCGCGAGCGGATCCAGTCGTTGCGGCTGCGGGCGGGCGAGATGATGGGGCTCGGGGACACGAGCGGTACGACGATCCCGAAGACCACGCTGGTCGCGCCGGCCCGCGCCGGGGGTCTGCTCTGCACCAGGACGTTCATCCCGCTGCGTCCGCACGACTCGATCGGGGTGCTCGGCGCGGTCAGCGTCGCGACCGCCGCGCTGCTGCCCGGCACCACCGCGCACGACGTGGCCCGGCTGCCCGGCGCGGGGATGCCGTTGCGGATCGAGCATCCGGGCGGGCACCTGGATGTCACGGTCGAGCTCGATGAGGATCAGCGGGTCCGGCGCTCCGGGGTCATCCGGACCGCGCGGAAGTTGTTCGACGGCACGGTGTTCCCACGGGTGGAGGAGTGATCATGGCTTTGCTGCACGAGATCGCCCATCTCGGCCATGTCGAGCTGCTCACCCCGGAGCCCGAGCGGAGCCTGTGGTTCTTCCGGGATGTGCTGGGGCTGACCGAGAACGGCCGCGACGGCGACTCCGTCTACCTGCGCACCTGGGACGACTACGAGCACCACAGCCTCACCCTGACCGCGCACGAGACGTCCGGGCTGCGGCGCACGTACCTGCGGGCCGCCAGTCAGGAGGCGCTGGACCGGCGGGTGGCCGCGATCGCCGGCGCGGGCCTGGGCGTCGGCTGGGTGGACGGCGAGCCGGGGATCGGGCCGACCTACCTGTGCCGCGACCCGGACGGCCACGAGTACGGCCTGTACTGGGAGTCCG
>DASRRF010000103.1:0-2084 GCA_035695905.1 Micromonosporaceae bacterium
TGATATGACCGTGGTAGTACAGCCCACCGGGGTCACCCCGGCCGACGTCGTTGCGGTGGCCCGCGACGGCGCCCGGGTCGAACTCGCGTCGTCCACCGTGGACGCGATGATGGCCAGCAGGTCCATCGTGGACGGCATCGAACGGGATGGTCGCCCGGTCTACGGCGTCTCGACCGGCTTCGGCGCTCTGGCAAACACGTCCATCGCGCCGGAGCGCCGCGCCGAGCTGCAGCACGCGCTGATCCGGTCGCACGCGGCCGGTGTCGGCGCGCCGATGCCGCGCGAAGTGGTGCGCGCGATGATGCTGCTGCGGGTACGATCGCTCGCGCTCGGCCACTCCGGGGTCCGGCCGGTTGTTGCACAGTCCCTTGTGGACTTGTTGAACTACGGCATCACTCCGTGGGTGCCCGAGCACGGGTCTCTCGGCGCATCCGGCGACCTCGCTCCGCTCGCCCATTGCGCGCTCGTACTGCTCGGCGAGGGTTGGGTGCTCAGCAAGGACGGCACCCGGCAGCCCGCCGCCGACGTGCTGCACGCCGCCGGACTGCGCCCGATCGGGCTGGCCGCCAAGGAGGGGCTCGCGCTCATCAACGGTACCGACGGCATGTTGGGCATGCTGCTGCTCGCCCTCGTCGACGCGGCGCACCTGTTCACCATGGCGGACGTCACCGCGGCGCTGGCCATCGAGGCGATGCTCGGCAGTGACCGGCCGTTCCAGCCCGAGCTGCACGCGATCCGGCCGCACCCGGGGCAGGCGGTGTCCGCCGCGAACATCTTCCGGCTGCTGCAGGATTCGTCCATCATGGACTCCCACCGTCACGATATGACTCACGCGGTGCAGGATGCGTACTCCATGCGCTGCGCACCCCAGGTTGCCGGCGCGGCCCGGGACACGCTCACGTTCGCCGGCGAGGTGGCCGCCCGGGAGCTGGGGTCCATTGTGGACAATCCGATCGTGCTACCCGACGGGCGGGTCGAGTCCACCGGAAACTTCCACGGCGCGCCACTCGGCTTCGCGGCCGACTTCCTGGCCATCGCGGCCGCCGAAGTGGGCGCGATTTCCGAGCGCCGGGTCGACCGGCTGCTCGACGTGTGCCGATCCCGGGACCTGCCGCCGTTTCTCACCCCGGACGCGGGGGTGAACTCCGGTCTGATGATCGCGCAGTACACCGCCGCCGCGATCGTCGCGCAGAACCGCCGGCTCGCCTCGCCCGCGTCGGTGGACTCGCTGCCCACCTCGGGCATGCAGGAGGATCACGTCTCGATGGGCTGGGCGGCCGCCACCAAGCTGCGTACCGTCCTGGACAACCTGACCAGCCTGCTCGCGGTCGAGCTGGTAGCGGCGGTACGCGGGCTGCAGCTACGCGAGCCGCTCACCCCGTCGCCGGCCGGCCGTACCGCGATTGAGGCGGTCGCCCGGTTCGCTGGCCGACCCGGCCCGGATGTCTTCCTTGCACCGGTCATCGAAGCCGCCCGTGGCCTGATCGCCGGCCGGGAGCTACGGGCCCTGGTGGAGGTGGCCACCGCGCCGCTGCTGTGACAGGATCGTGGCGATCTCGCGGAAGGCCTTTCCCCGGTGGCTGATCGCGTCCTTCCCGGCCGGGTCCAGCTCCGCGTTCGTCCGGGTATGGCCGTCCGCCACGAAGATCGGGTCGTACCCGAAGCCGTTGGTACCCCGCGGTTTGCGTACCAGCTTGCCACGCATCTCGCCACGCACTGTCCACTCTCGACCGTCGGGCAACACGAGAGCCGCCGCGCAGACGAACGCCGCCCCGCGGTGCTGATCGTCCACATCGGACATTTGGGCAAGCACGAGCTCCAGGTTGGCCGCGTCGTCGCCGTGCCGGCCGGACCAGCGCGCGCTGAATACGCCCGGCATGCCGTTCAGCGCGTCGACCGCGAGCCCCGAGTCGTCGGCGACGGTGGCCAGGCCAGTGTGCGCCACCCCGTCGCGCGCCTTGCCCAATGCGTTTTCCGCGAACGTCAGGCCGGTCTCGGGCATCTCGGGGTAGGCCGGGACGTTGCCGAGGCCGGCGAGCTCGACGTCCAGCTTCGCGGTGAGCAGGATGCGGCGCAGCTCGTCG
>DASRRF010000104.1:0-11488 GCA_035695905.1 Micromonosporaceae bacterium
GGGTGGCGGCCCGGTGCGCGGAGCTCATCGGGTCCGGGGTGCCGGCCCGGGAGATCGCCGTGCTGTTCCGCACGAACGCGCAGTCGCAGGCGTACGAGGAGGCGCTGGCGGAGGCCGGCGTGGCGTACGTGGTGCAGGGCGCCGAGCGGTTTTTCGAGCGGGCCGAGGTACGCCAGGCCATGGTGGCGCTGCGCGGTGCAACCAAGTCGGCGCAGGAAACGCCGCTGGTGCCCGCCGTGGTGGAGGCGCTCGCCGCGGTCGGTTGGGCCGCGGAGCAGCCGCCACCGGGTGGCGCGGCCCGGGAGCGCTGGGAGGCGCTCGCGGCGCTGGTGAAGCTGGCCGATGAGCATCAGGCGATGGACCTCGCCGAGTTCTGCGCGGAGCTGGGCCGGCGGGCCGCGATCCAGCACGCGCCGACCGTCGACGGCGTCACGCTGGCCAGCCTGCACGCGGCCAAGGGTCTGGAGTGGGACGCGGTGTTCCTGGTCGGGCTCGCCGACGGCACCCTCCCGGTGACGTACGCGAAGACCCAGGACGCGCTGGAGGAGGAGCGCCGGCTGCTCTACGTCGGGGTGACCCGGGCGCGCCAGTTCCTCTGGCTGTCGTACGGAGCGGCCCGCTCCCCGGGCGGCCGGCCCCGCCGGCCGTGCCGGTTCCTGCCGCAGCTCGACCCGGGCCGGGGTGCCCCGGCCGACACCGGCCGGCGGGCCGCGAAGAGTCCGCGCCGTACCCTTATCGTCTCCTGCCGGGTGTGCGGGGCGACGCTGCTCGCCGGTCCGGACCGCAAGCTGGGTCGCTGTGCCGGCTGCCCGTCCGATCTGGACGAGGAGCTGTTCGCCCGGCTGCGGGAGTGGCGCTCGCAGACCGCCGCGGCGCAGAAGGTTCCGGCCTACGTGGTGTTCACCGACGCCACGCTCACCGCGCTCGCCGAGCGCCGGCCGGCCAAGCCGGAGGAGCTGATCGCGATCGCCGGGATCGGCCCGCGCAAGCTCGGCCTGTACGGCGCGGCCGTGCTCGCGCTCGTCGGCGGGGCCGAGGTGAAGAATGTGGTGGAGATCGTCGATACGACGTTAGATACGGTGGGCGGGGTGGTGGGGTCGAGGGAGTAATTGTCGTGCACGCAACAGAAACGGTTCGGTAAATTTGGTTGCCCCGGCCGGGGCGTACGACATAGCCTGCGAAGACACCTCCGCCGCGAGAGCCATCAGGCTGCTCGGCGGCGGGACACAGAGAGCGACACAGAGCGCACGAGACGGGCAGGAGGTGCCGACGATGAATCCGATCATGAATGAGCGACCGTCGACGTTGCCTGCTGCCTTCGTGCAGGTCGTCGGTGTCCCGGCCAGCTCCGCCGCGCTCGCCGCCCACGTATGTGTCGTGGGCCGGCCGGCTGTCTGGACCGTTTCGGCCGACGGCGACCCGCGGATCGCCACCGTCCTCCGGCTCGCGCCCAAGCCGCGCGACTACCAGGGTACGAGTGTGTCCGTGGGCCAGGGCATCGATGGGGCCAAGTCCCCGATGGGCGGTGTCAGCGGCGTTCCACCTCGAGGTAGGCCGGTCTAACTCAGACCTCCGGCTCACCTTGAGGCCGCGGAACCCGCAAACCGGGATCCGCGGCCTCAGTCATTTACCGAGTGTTGATCCACGAGATCGGAAGAGAGGTGACCGGGAGATGAGTCTGGCGTTGGCCCCACTCGACCGCAGTGTCGAGCTGGGTGCGGTGCCGTGTCGGAGGTTCGACCCTGACCTGTGGTTCTCCGACGCGCCTGCCGAGCTGGAGCTGGCCAAGTCGCTGTGCGGGGACTGCCCCGTACGCGTCGAGTGCCTGGCCGGTGCGGTCGAGCGCGCTGAGCCGTGGGGCGTCTGGGGCGGCGAGATCTTCGAGCGGGGTGCCGTCGTGCCGCGGAAGCGGCCACGGGGGCGTCCGCGCAAGGGCGAAGCCGCACGGGATGCCGCGTTGCGGATCGAGCTGGCCGAGCGGGTGTCGGCGCTCGCCGCCGACACCGCGATCAGTGTCCGACTGGCGGCCTGACATGGACACCGCACACCGAGGCGCCAGCCGCCGGCTGCGTCAGCAGCCGACCCGGCCTGCAGTACGAACGAACGAAGCCGTATCGATGACCCGACCGAGGAGCAGTGCGTTGCATCTCATCAACGAAGCGATGGCCAGAGCCCGAATGCGATCGCCTCAGACAACCGGTTCTGAGGCGCACCACCCCGAGAACTACCGATCCGCCCGCCGTATCGCGATGCGTTCCCTGCGTGAGCAGGAGCGGCGGCTGGGCATCCGATAGCAATCCTCTAGATGAGCTGGGCCGGCCTGGTTTCAGGCCGGCCCAGCCTGTTCTTACGCCAGCCTGCTTACGCCGGCCCGGCGGGTACGACCGGCTCGGCGAAGCCGGGCAGCCAGCGCTGCAGGATCCGCCGGTACGGCGCCTTCGCCTCCAGCTGGCAGAGCACCCCGATCGAGCCGAGCGTGACGCGATGGATCAGCAGGTAGCTCGGCGGCAGGTTCAAGTGCTTTCCCAACTGGAACGCCGGACTGCGCGGGTTGGCCACCCGGGCGGCCTCGGTACGCAGCCAGGCCCGGGTGAACCGGAACTCGTCGGCCGCGATCGGTGCCAGCATCGGGCGCAGGTAGTCCAGTACGGTGTCGGCGTCGACCTCGACGTCGGGCTTGATGAACCCTTCGTCGCGCAGCCCCGCCAGGACCGCCTGCGCGTTGCCCTCCAAGGCCAGCCGGGTGAGCCGGCCGACCGGTTCCGGATGCCCGCCCGGCATCCGGGCGACCGCGCCGAAGTCCACGACGCCGAGCCGGCCGTCCGGCATGATCCGGAAGTTGCCCGGGTGCGGGTCCGCGTGCAGCATCTCCACCCGGGCCGGTGCGGAGAAGTGCAGCGTGGCCATCAGCGTGCCGGCCCGGTCGCGCTCGCCGACCGTACCCTTCGCGATCACCGTGGACAGCGGGATGCCGTCGATCCACTCGGTGACCAGGACCCGCGGTGACGCGGCCACCACGTCCGGCACGTGGATCTCGGGGTCGTCCGCGTACCCGATCGAGAACGCGTGCTGCGCCGAGGCCTCCAGCTCGTAGTCCAGCTCCTCGGTTATCCGGGTACGCAACTCGGCCACCAGCGGCTTCACGTCCAACCCCGGCTGGATGATCTTGAACAGGCCGGCCAGCCGGGCGAGCTGGCCGAGGTCCGCGATCAGCGCGTCGCCGGCACCCGGGTACTGCACCTTGACCGCCACGTCCCGGCCCGGCCGGCGGCCGCGCTCCTTCCACACCGCACGGTGCACCTGGCCGATGCTGGCTGCGGCGGCCGGCGTGTCGTCGAACTCGGCGAACTTCGCCCGCCACTGCGGACCCAGCTGCTCGGCAAGCACCTTGTGCACGCTCGCCGCCGGCAGCGGTGGCGCCGCCTCCTGTAGCCGGGTGAGCGCCTGGCGGTACGGACCGGCCAGCTCCTCGGGCAGGGCGGCCTCGAAGACGCTCAGGGCCTGCCCGAGTTTCATCGCGCCGCCCTTGAGCTGGCCCAGCACGCTGAACAGGTGCTCGGCCGTACGCTGCTGGATCTCCGCCGAGATCACCTCGGAGGCCAGCCCGGTTACCCGCTTGCCGAGCCCGAGGGCGGCCCGTCCGGCGAGGCCGAGCGGCAGCGCGGCGAGCTTGACGGTGCGGGTTACCGCCCAGCGCGGAATGTCGGTCACCCATTGATTCTGCCGGACCGGGATACGGAACCGTCCAAGAGATCACTTGCGGCGGGTCGCCGACCGGCGGCGCCGGGTGCAGTCGCACGCCGGATGCGGGTCCCAGGTGCGCCGGCGTACCGCGGTGGGGTTGGCTATTTCCAGCGTGCTGCCGGGTGGCTGGGGCGGGTCGCCGTCGACGTGCCGCAGCACGGTGGCGACCGCGTACCCGGCCGCGATGAGTGCCGTGGCGGCCGCGCAGGCCTCGGTGGCCGTACCGCGGGTCCAGGGGCCGCCGGCGTCCGGCGTACCGAGCTGGGCGGCGAGCGCGGGCCAGGCCGGATCGCGGTCGGCCCGGTGCAGCTCCAGGCAGTTCAGGCACGGCCGGCCGCCCGGTACCACCAGCGGGCCGATCACCGCGGTGCCGTCGCGCAGGCCGACCGCGAGGTGCGGTACCCGGCGGTGGGCCAGCGCGTACAGGGCCACCGGACCGACCGGTGGACCGACCTGGACCACGAACGTGGCGTCGTCCGGCCGGCCCAGCGGATGTACCCGGGTGCCTGGCGCGAGGGCGGCGATCGTACGGGCGGCCAGTACCGCTCGATCGCCCGGCTTCGGCGCCTCATCCGCGGTGGCGGCCGGTACGAACTCGCCGGGCTCGACCTGGCCGGACAGGGCCGGTTCCAGGTGGCCGATTCCGGCGGCGGCCAGCGCGATCGCGATCGGCAGCCCGAGCCGGCCGCGGCCGGTCACCCGTACCCGTGCCCGCAGGCGCCGCCGGAGCACGTCGGCCGCGGTGTCCGGCGGTGGCGCGCTGTCCGGCTGTAGCGCGCTGTCCGGCGGCCGCACTGTTGCCGGCGCCGGCGCCCGGGTGAGCCGACCCAGCGCGAGTGCGGCGGCCTCCGCGGCCAGCCGCCGGCGGGCGGGCCCGCCGAGCGTACGCGGCAGGAACGTGTGCGCCCCGGCGACCAGGCGGTGCCGGCGCAGCGCATCGAGCAGCGTGCGCGCATCGTGCTCGCCGATGCCCCGCCGCGCCGCAGCGGCCAGTACGGCGGCCTCGGTCCGTACGCCGTCGAGCAGGTCGAGCACGCCGGCGGCGGCCGGGTTCGGCAGGTCGAGGACGACCGCGCGGCGGGGGTCAAGGCCGAGCTGGAGGGTCCGCGGGCCGCGCCAGAGTGGCGTCAGGCCGGGCAGCAGCATGGGTCGGGTCATGAGGTGACACGCTGTCACCTTTTCGGCGGGCGGCCCTCGGTTATCCACAGGCCGTCCTCGACATTCACCGGGTTGTCCACAGCGACACGCCGGATTATCCACAGGCGCCGCACACGCACTGTCGCTTTCCCGGCCCGCCGCTCTGAGCATGACGCAAGATCGCCGCTCGGCTGCGGGCTGAGCGGCGATCTTGCGTCGAACATACGGCCGGGTCAGGCCTTGCCGATGATCCGGTTCACTGTGGTGCCACACACCGGGCACTTGCCCTTGGCCATCTTCATGCCTGTTTTGGAGACCTCGATATGGCCCTCGAAGTCACGCTTCTCCTTGCACTTGACGCAGTACCCGTTGTAGGTCTCGACTTTGCTTGCCACGCTGCTCTCCTTCGCTACGCCGGCCCTGGCCGGCCTATGGCTTCCGGCCGGGGTCCGGGCCTGTCCGGCCGCCAGGCCGGCAGGCAAGCCGCCCCGGGCGCATGCCGCCTAGAGTCTGCCTGTACGGAACACTGCCGACAAGCCACCCCACGCTCGGACACGCCGGGCAAACATCGCGGAGCCCTCCCGGACCACCCCGGGAACTTTCCGGACGGCGTGGTGGCAACCGTGCCTTACCGGCGTGCGCGCGCCGTTTGGCCCTTGCCAGCCCCTGGCAGGACCCAGCTAGCGTGCCCTCCGTGGGTCTCAACCCAGGGCGCGCGCTGGTCCGGGGTACCCGATGAGCAGCGCGCGCAAACCGGTCGTGGAGGTACGGCGCAGCCAGCGCCGGCACCGGACGGTGTCTGCCTACCGGGATGGAGAGCGCGTGGTCGTGCTGATCCCGGCCCAGTTCTCCCGCGCGGAAGAGAACGAGTGGGTCGACAAGATGCTGGCCAGGCTCGCCGCCCGGGAGCAACGCGCCCGCCGGGGCGACGATGACCTGTTCGCCCGCGCTCGGCGGTTGATCGCTCGGTACCTCGCCGAGTACGCCGAGCGCACCGCTCCGGCCAGCGTTCGCTGGGTGCACAACCAGAACGGCCGGTGGGGTTCGTGTACCCCGGCAGACAAGACGATCCGGCTGTCAGATCGCATCCAGGACATGCCGGACTGGGTACTCGATTACGTTCTCCTGCACGAGCTCGCCCACCTCGTCGTGCCGAGCCACAGCGCCCGGTTCTGGGCACTGGTGGCCCGCTACCCCAAGGCCGAGCGAGCACGGGGGTACCTGGAAGGGGTGTGCGCCGCCACCGGCGTCGAGTTCGCCGAGGGCTGAGTACATTCCGCGTACATTTCCCGCATGACGAGACGCGTGGTCATCGCGCTGCTCACCCCGGTGCCGTGGGCGCCACCCGGCATCGATCCGGCGCGGTGGCGTGCCGCGCTGGCCGAGGACGTGGTCGATCTGCTTGCCGGGTTGGCGCACGTGGAGCCCGCGATCGCGGCCACCGCCGCGGACCGTCCGCTGGCCTCCGCGGTGGCTTGGCCCAGGATGCCGGTGTACGAAGTGCCGCGCGCGACGGTACGCCCGGCGCTGGAGGCCGCGGCGACGGACGGGTACGACGAGGCGGCGGTCCTCGCGGCGGACGTACCCGACCTGCCCGGGTTGCTCGTCGGCAAGCTGCTCCGCCCGCTGTCCACGCGCGGCGTCTCGGTCGCCCCGGCCGGCTCCGGCGTTGGGCTGCTCGGCCTCGCCGCGCGGCTGCCGGTACCCGACTGGCTGCCGGACGTGGACCTCGACAGCGCGAGCGTCGACGACGTGCGGATGGCCGCGCCACGGCCGGCCATGGTGGCCACCGCGCCGGTCTGGCGCCGGCTACGGGCTCCGGCCGACCTGGCGACCCTGGATACCGGCCTGGATGGCTGGCCGGCCACCCGGGCGCTACTGACCGGCTGAGCCGGCCGGTGGGTCGCCGTCCGCCGGGTCGCCGGTCGGTGGGTCGCCGTCCGGTGGGGGATCGCCGAGATCGCCGATGTCGCCCAGGTCGAGCTGAGTACCCGCGAACCCCGCCGGATCCGCGAAGTCCTCGCCGGACGGCAGCAGGTCGGGGTGGCCCCACAGCGCGTCGCGGCCCTCGATCCCGCGGTGCTCGGTGAGCGCGGCCCACAGCGCGGCGGCCTCGCGCAGCCGGCGCGGGCGCAGCTCCAGGCCCACCAGCGCGGCGAACGTCTGCTCCGCCGGCCCACCCGCGGCCCGGCGGCGGCGGAACGTCTCGGCCAGCCGTACGACGTTCGGCAGCCGGTTCTCCGCGGCCGTGTCCACCACGTGGCACACCCAGCCCTCGACGAGCGCCAGCGCGGTCTCCAGCCGGGCCAGCGCCGCCTTCTGCTGCGGCGTGTCCTCCGGCGTGAAGATGCCTTCGATCTGGAGCTCCTGCATGCTCTCCGGGCTGGCCGGGTCGAACCGGCTCATCGCCTCCTCGACCGCGTCCCGGTTCACCCGGATGCCGGCGGCGTACGACTCGACCGCGGTCAGCACGTGCCCGCGTAGCCACGGAACGTGCCCGAACAGCCGCTGGTGCGCCGCCTCGCGAAGGGCCACGTACAGCCGTACCTCATCCTCACCGATTTCCAGGCCCTGCCCGTACGCCGAGATATTGGCCGGAAGCAACGCGGCCGTGCCGGCCGGTCCGAGCGGGAGTCCGATGTCGCCGGCGGAGAGCACCTCGGCCGCGAGCGAGCCGAGCGCCTGCCCGAGCTGGCCACCGAAGAGCGCGCCGCCGATTGTGGCGACCATCGCCTGCATCGGGCCGAGCTGCGCCCGGGCCTCCTCCGGAACCAGATCGCCCATCGCGCCGACCATCCGCGCCGCGACCGGGTCGCACAGCTTGCGCCAGACGTCCAGGGTCGAGTTGATCCACTCGCTGCGCCGCCAGGCGGCGGCGGTACGGATGCCCGACGGCAGCGCCGACGCGGACTCCAGCCACAGGTCGGCCAGGTGCAGCGCCTCGATGACGCCTTCCCGCTCGGCCGGTGTCACGCTCGGGTCGCCCGGCGGGCGGTCGCCGGGGGTTGGCTCACCGGTGGTCGGCTGCTCGGCGCGGAAGCCGATCGGCGGAGCCGGGCCGGTCGGCTGGGCTCCGGTCAACTGGCCGAGTGCCACCTGCTTGGCGAGATCCCAGTTGACCGGGCCGGATCCGGCTGAGGACGCGAGGAGCTGCTGCAGCTGAGTGAGGAACTGCTGCATCTGCTGCGGATCGTTCGGGTCGGGCGTGCCACCGGGGAGGGCGAAGCCGAACGGCGTGTCGGACACCAATCCACCGTACGCGACCTTGAACGGGACCGGCCATGGCGTGCCGGGCCTCGGGAGCGTTTTGCCGGCGCCCGCCCGTTCCGGCCAGCCGGCCCGCTGCTTGAGGCGGCCGTCTGAGGCGGCCGCGTGAGGCGGCCCGCGCCGGCCGGCCGGAACGGGTCGACCCCAAGTAGGCTCGGCCCCATGCAACGACGCGGTCTCACCGTGCTGGTCGGCGCGATCATCGTGGCGCTCCTGGCCATCGGGATCTTTCGCGCGCCGGTGGACTACGTCACACTCGGACCGGGACCGACGGTCAACACGCTCGGCACCAGCGACGGGCATCCGGTCATCGATATCAGCGGGGCGCCGATCTCAACCTCCGCCGGCCAGCTGCGACTGGTCACGGTGAACGTGGCGCCCGAGCCGAACCTGCTCGGCGCGATCAGCGGTTGGCTCAACGGCGAGGAGGCGGTTGTCCCGCGCGAGCTGATCTACCCTCCGGACGAGTCGGAGCAGCAGGTCAACGACCGCAACGCCCAGGACTTCAAGGACTCCCAGACCAGCGCGGAGACCTCGGCACTGCGCAAGCTGGGCTACCCGGTACACGTCATGGTCGTCGAAACCACCGACGGCATGCCGGCGCACGGCAAGCTGGCCAAGGACGACGAGATCACCTCGGTGGATGGCCAGCCGGTGACGAGTACGCAGAAGCTGCAGGAGCTGATCCGGGCGAAACCGGCCGGCACGACGTTGACCATCGGGTACACCCGAAGCGGGCAGGCGGCGACGGTCCCGATCACGACGGCCAAGGCATCCGACGGCTCGCCGCGGATCGGCATCCAGGCGGAGAACAAGCAACCGCACCCGTCGTTCACCGTCAAAATTGACCTCGACAAGATCGGTGGACCGTCCGCCGGGTTGATGTTCTCGCTGGGCATCATCGACAAGCTTGACCCGACCGACCTGACCGGCGGCAAAATCGTCGCCGGCACCGGGACGATCGACGACGAGGGTCGGGTCGGCCCGATCGGCGGCATACCGCAGAAGCTCATCGCGGCGCGGGATGCCAAGGCGACGATCTTCCTAACCCCCGGCGACAACTGCGCCGAGGCTGTGGCGAACGCCCAGCCCGGGCTGAAACTGGTCAAGGTGACCAGTCTCGACGACGCGCTCGCCGCGCTCGCGGCCCTGCGCGAGGGTAATGAACCCACGCTGTGCAGCGCGACATGAGCGGAGCTGAGTAACCGTGGTCATGCGTAGCCCCCTGCCCCGAATGAGCCGGCGCGGTCGCGTAACGGTCGTCGTACTCATCGGGGTGTTTTTCTTCTTCACCCTGCTCGGCTGGATCATCGACGCGTGGACCGACTGGCTGTGGTTCGACGAGGTCAACTACACCCAGGTGTTCACGAACGTGCTGCGCACCCGGTTGGTGCTTTTCGCGCTGTTCGGGCTCGGCATGGGGTTGATCGTCGGCGGCAACCTCTATCTCGCGTACCGGTTGCGCCCGCTGTTGTACCCGCACTCGCCGGAACAGCACACGCTGGAGCGGTACCGGATGGTGCTCAGCCCGCGGATCGGCAGCTGGATCGGGCTCGCCGCCGGGGTGATCGGGCTGTTCGCCGGGTTGTCCGCGCAGGGCCGCTGGCAGGAGTGGATGCTGTTCAGCAACAAGCAGTCCTTCGGTACGAAGGATCCCGAGTTCGGCATCGACATCGGCTTCTACGTGTTCGAGTACCCGTTCTGGCGGTACCTGCTCGGCGCCGCGCTGACCGCCATGGTGCTTTCGGTGATCGGCGCGATCGCGGTGCATTATCTGTACGGCGGCGTCCGGCTGACCGGCGCCGGCGACCGGATAACCGCCGCGGCGCGGGCGCACCTGACCGCGCTGGTCGCCGTCTTCGTGCTGTTGAAGGCGGTCGCCTACTTCCTCGACCGGCGCGGGCTGGTGCTCGGCAGTATCGACATCCAGGGTCCCGACCTCACCGGAGCCGGGTACACGGCGACCAACGCGTTGCTTCCGGCGAAGGAGATTCTCGCCTACATATCGATCGTCGTCGCGGTGGCGATTGTCGTATTCTCCAACGCGATGATGCGCAACCTGGTCTGGCCGGGCATCTCACTGGCCCTGCTGGCCATCTCCGCCATCGCGATCGGCGGGATCTATCCGTGGGCGGTGCAGTCTTTCACGGTCAACCCGAGCCTGCGAGACAAGGAGGCTCCGTACATCGGGTTGAGCATCGAGGCCACCCGGGCGGCGTACGGCCTGAACGACACACACATGATGCAGTATCCGGGTACGAACCTCGTGCCACCCGCGGAGCTCGCCACGGATACGTCAATCGTGCCGAACATCCGGCTGCTGGATCCGGCTGTTGTATCTGATACGTACACCCAGCTGGTTCAGGTCCGAGGCTTCTACCACTTCATCGACAAGCTGGATGTCGACCGGTACGCACTGACCGGTACGACTCAGGACTACGTCGTCGGAGTGCGGGAAATCGACTACACCCGGCTCGTCGAGGCGCAGCGCAACTGGCAGAACCGGCACACCGTGTTCACCCACGGGTACGGTTTCGTCGCGGCGCCGGCCAACCGTACGGTCTGCCTCGGTCAACCGTTCTTCGTCTCCGGGTTGCTCGGCGAGCAGAATCCGCAACAGAGCGGTGAGTCCTGTGTGGCGACAAGCGAACAGCTGCCGGTCACCCAGCCGCGGATCTACTACGGCGAGCGGATGTCGGAATACGCCATCGTGGGCAAGGGCGACGCGGGTAGGGATGTGGAGTTCGACCGCCCGACCGGAGCCAGCGACCAGCAGTACTACACATACACCGGCAGTGGCGGGGTCGGTATCGGGTCGTACTGGCGTCGCTTGCTGTACGCGGCGAAGTACCGCGAAGGCAACCTGTTGCTTTCCGACGCGGTCAACGACAAGTCAAAGATCATGTACGTGCGTGAGCCGCGCGACCGGGTACAGAAGGTCGCTCCATTCCTGACCCTGGACGGCGATCCGTACCCAGCCGTGATCGGTGGCCGGGTGATGTGGATCATCGACGGCTACACGACCGCCGCGAACTATCCCTACGCCCAGCGGGTCAACCTGGAACAGGTCACCGACGACGCGCTCACCGGCACCGGCACCGTACGCCAGCAGCGCCGGACCATCAACTACATCCGCAACTCGGTCAAGGCCACAGTGGACGCGTACGACGGCACGGTGAAGCTGTACGCGTTCGACGACAGGGATCCCGTACTCAAGGCGTGGAACAAGGCCTTTGGCGGTTCACTCATCAGGCCGAGCTCGGAGATGCCCCCAGACCTGACCCAGCATCTGCGGTACCCGGCGGATCTGTTCAAGGTGCAGCGGGACCTGCTGACCAGA
>DASRRF010000105.1:0-1885 GCA_035695905.1 Micromonosporaceae bacterium
GAGTCCGAGAAGGTCGTCGACAGCATCGCCACCACCGCGACCGCTCCCGGCGATCGGCCGGTTCAGGACGTCGTCATCGAGCGCGTGGAGATCACTCGCGGCGGCGAATAGTCTTGCTGCCATGACCCAACCCGCGCCGACCACCCCGGTCTGCTACCGGCACCCGTCGCGAGAAACGTATGTCCGATGTGTACGGTGTGACCGACCGATCTGCCCCGACTGCATGCGCGACGCGTCGGTCGGTCACCAGTGTCCGGAGTGCGTGGCGGAGGGGCGCCGTACCCAGCGGCCCGCGCGGACCGCTTTCGGCGGGACCAGGGCCGGCATTCAGGGGTACGTCACCAAGACGCTGATCGGCCTCAACGTGGCGATGATGCTGATCGCGGTGGTCGCGGCGGGTGGCCGGGGCCTGGCCGGCGGAGGCTTCGGCGGGTTGGGCGGCTCATCGACGCCGCTGCATTTCTGGGGCGCCCTGGTGCCCCAGCCCACCGACTTCATCGAGGTCGACGGCGGCCCGGTGGTGGCCTCCGTGGGCGGCGTCTCCGGCGGGGAGTACTACCGGCTGCTCACCTCGATGTTCCTGCACTACGGGATCCTGCACCTGCTGCTGAACATGTGGGCGCTCTGGGTACTCGGGCGCAACCTCGAGGCGGCCCTGGGCCCGGTCCGGTACGCCGCGCTCTACCTGCTCTCCGGGCTCGGCGGCAGCGTCGCGGTCTACTACTTCGGCTCCCAGCACGGGTTGACCGCGGGCGCCTCCGGCGCGATCTTCGGGCTGTTCGGCGGGTTCTTCGTGGTGCTGCGCCGGCTCGGCCGGGACACTTCGGCGATCATCCCGATCCTGGTGATCAACCTGGTCTTCACGTTCACCGTGCCGGGTATCTCGATGGCCGGCCACCTCGGCGGTCTCGCGGCGGGCGCGATCGTCGCGGCCGGCCTGGCGTACGCGCCGCAGAAGAACCGCAACGCCGTACAGACCGCGGTCTGCGTCGGGTTCGCGGTGCTACTCATCGTGCTCACGCTGGCCCGGACGGCCGCGACTCCGACCTGAGCGCGTTGAGGGCCTCGGCGACCTCGGCCACCGGTGCGCTGAGCTCGTTCGCGCTGAAGAGGTGTACGGAATCACCCGCGTCGATCTCCAGGTACACCGCCCGCAGGCCGTGCCGGGACCGCGCGTCCACCCGTACCCGCTCGATCTGGGGCCAGGCAAACCGGATCCGGCGCCCGAACCCGGCCACGATCGTGACCCCCGCGGTGTCCGCCTCGACCCGGACCCGGACCAGCAGATCCCGCGCACCGGCCACGGCCAGCCCGACCGCCGCCGCGCCGGCCACCACCCACAGGCCGGTATCCCCACGAGCCAGGCCGGCCAGCGCCACGACCGCGAGGATGCCGGCGGCGCCGAGCTTGAGCAGGATCATGCCGGGCGACACCCGCCAGCTGCCCGGCCCGGCCGGCCGCATCGGCTCGACCGGCATCGATGCGTCTCGTATCTCCATAATCCGCAAGACTGTACTCTCGACCTCTATGCGGGACGCGGTCATCGTCGGCGCGGTCAGGACCCCGGTCGGCCGGCGCAAGGGCGGCCTGGCGGGCCACCATCCGGTCGACCTTTCCGGGCTGGTACTGCGGGCGCTGGCCGAGCGCGCCGGGTTCGACCCGGCGGACGTCGACGATGTTGCGTGGGGTTGCGTCATGCAGGTCGGCGAACAGTCGTGGAACGTCGGGCGTAGCGCCGTACTCGCCGCCGGCTGGCCGGAGTCGGTACCGGGCGCCACGATCGACCGGCAGTGCGGCTCCAGCCAGCAGGCCGTACACGCGGCGGCCGCCGCGGTGATCGCCGGCCAGGCCGACCTGGTGGTGGCCGGCGGGGTCGAGTCGATGA
>DASRRF010000106.1:0-2852 GCA_035695905.1 Micromonosporaceae bacterium
GGAGGTGAAGACGGTGGGGAGCGCGAACACGGCCAGGAGGACGAGCGCGGGATGGATCGACATGAGGAGGCCGATCACCACGACCAGGCGCAGGATCCAGCCGCAGGTCGAGAAGAGCGACATGTACATGTGGTCGAGGACGAACACCTGGTCGCGCAGCACGGCGAGCCGGTCGAGCAGCTCCGGGCGCTCCTGGTGGGCGATGGTGGCGACCGAGGCCTGCAGTCGGGCGACGTGGCCCTCCAACGCGATGGTCACCCTGTCCCGGAACCTGCGCTGGACCCGGGTGCTCACCGTACGCAGGAACCAGGTGGCGGCCGCGGAACCGGCCAGACCCAGCGACGCGGCGAGGAGCAGCCCCCGGTCGCGGTCGAGCACACCCTCGCCGAGCAGCTTGAGCCACACCGCGATGAGCGCGTCCGGTAACGCGGCGAGCAGCGCGAGCAGGAACGCGGCCAGCAACAGGCCGGGCTCGTGCCGGTAGCCCAGCCGGCACAGCCGCCACATCGATGACAGTGCCGGCGGCAGGTCGTCAGGTGAGGACATCCAGCTGCACCTCCTCCTCACCCTCGATGACGCTGAACGGTCGCGCCTGAAGGTCGAACATCGCGCGGTACCGCCCACCGAGCGCCATGAGCTCGTCGTGTGAACCGAGCTCGACCACCCGGCCGTGCTCGACCACGCAGATCCGGTCGGCGTGCCGTACGGTGGAGAACCGGTGCGAGATAAGGATTGTGGTGCAGTCCCGGGTCGCCGACAGGATCCGATCGAAGATCTCGGCTTCGCCGCGGACGTCGAGTTGGGCGGTCGGCTCGTCCAGCAGGACGACCCCGGCGCCGAGCCCGACCGCGCACAGCGCCCGGGCCAGCGCGATGCGTTGCCACTGCCCGCCGGACAGGTCGGTGCCGCCCTGGTATCCGCGGGCCAGCACGGTGTCGAGGTCGGCGAGATCGGCCGCGCCGGCGGACACCAGCGCGGCCCGGATGGCCTCCTCGGGTGCGCCGCCCGGAGCGACGTTGTCCCGCAGCGGCAACTCGAAGCGGGTGAAGTCCTGGAACACGGCGGCCACCCGGTGACGCCAGCCGGGTAGTTCAAGGTTGCGCAGATCGACGCCGTCCACCCGGATCGAGCCGGACTGCGGGTCGTACAGCCGGCACAGCAGCTTGGCCAGCGTGGTCTTGCCCGATCCGTTGCGGCCGACGATCGCGAGCGAGGACCCGGCCGGAATCGTCAGGTTGAAACCGGCCAGGATCGGCTGTTCGGTGGACGGGTAGGCGAACGTCACGTCGGTGAAGCTGACCTCCACCCCGCGCGCGCCATCGGCCCGCCCTGACCCGGCCCGCCCTGGTCCAGCGGGCCGGATCCGTGCGCCGGCGGCCTGCCGCGGCACCAGGCCACCGGTGAGGGCAGCAGAATCCAGCGCGCCGACGGCCGCCATCGCCGCCTCCAGCCGCAGCACCGCGGCGACCGGTGCGGCGGCGCCGTCCAGCGCCCAGTTGAGCCCGCCGAACGCGATCAGGCCGGTGCCCACGGCGGCCTGGGCGAAGACGACCACCGGACCCAGGCCGAGGCCGCCGGCCGCGGCCGAGGCCAACGCCCAGAACACGATGACGTTCGCCCCGACCACCAACAGCAGGCTGACCAGCACCGAGCGCTCCCGAAGCCTGGTGGCCCGGTACTGCAGCTCGTGCAGCCGGATCCGGCGGGCGGTGAACCGCGCGATGGTCCAGCCGGCCAAGCCGAACAGCCGCAACTCCTTGGCCGCGGGCGGGTCGACGGCCAGACGGTACGCGTACTCCGAGTCGCGCTGGGCCGAGCGGACCTCCGCGGTGTTGCGGTCGCGCCAGACCGCGCTCTCGCGCAACAGCCAGTGCGTTGCCAGCCAGGCCCCGGCGAGCACGATCGGTGCCCACCAACGGAATCCGGCGAGCAACGCCGCCGAGGCGAGGCCGCCGAGCAGCTCGACCAACCCGACCGCGATGAAGTCCATCGACAGTGCCAAGGGCGGACCCTGCATCCCGAGGTCGAAGTCGCGCGCCACGGTGAGGTCGGTGGCGAGCTCGTGATCCTCCAGGTGCCCGATACCGGGCGGATCCACACAGGCCACCGCCAAGCGGTCGTTGAGCCACGCCGCGGTCCGGTCGCCGAGGTTGGCGCCTATCGCCGTGTGCACCGGGCTGAGCACCTGGAGCACCACGAACACGACGCCGACCAGGATGAGCGGGCCGACCAGACCGCGGCCGGACTGCACCGCGGCCACCAGCACGCCGGTGGCCACGGTGAACACCGCGGGAAGCACGCCACGGGCACCGACACCGGCCCACCACGCGGCCGCCAGCCACCGATCGGCCTTCGGGAGCGCCGCGAAGAATCGCCACTCCGGACGCGCCCGCAGCCTGTCCACCACCACGACGCGAAACATACGCGAGCCCCCCGACAGAATCGCCGGAGGTAGCGTCAGCGCAGCACGACCCCCGTACCCAGGGGCCGAAGAGAATCGTGCCGTACACGCAGCCGGGCCGTTCTTGCGCTGGCGGCGTACGGTGGGGGACCATGGAGACGCCGTACTGGTGGTCGGTCGAGATCTTCGACGGGGCTCGTGGCTCCGCCGATCGTTGGCGCGACGCGTACGGCAACGCGTTGACCGAGGCCGCGATCACGCATGGCGCGTACGAGTGGGAATGGCACCGGCACGCCTGGGGAGTGCTGTTCGAGATCGCCTTCCGCGACGAGGCCCGCTGGCACACGTACCGCGAGTTGCCGGGCGTCCGGGCCGCGCTGGATGCCGTGCCGGACCCGGTGAACGGCATCATGATCTACCCGGGCCGCGGCGGCAGCTCCGGCCGGGTCAA
>DASRRF010000107.1:0-15688 GCA_035695905.1 Micromonosporaceae bacterium
CAGCCTCCTGCCCTGCCCACCCGGTCGGGGCAGAGGCGCCTCTGCCCCGACCGGGTGGGCAGAGCAGGAGGGCGTCGCGGCCAACGTGCCGGCCCGGCGCGTTCCGCTGTGGTGGGCAGAGCAGAAGGGCGTCGCGGCCAACGTGCCGGCCCGGCGCGTTCCGCTGTGGTGGGCAGAGCAGGAGGGCGTCGCGGCCAACGTGCCGGCCCGGCGCGGCGCGGCGCACGCGGGTATGCTGCCAGCGAACGCCCCGATGACCTCTGCGACAGCACGTCACCGGGGCTCTGGCTGCGGCGTCCACAGTGGACAGCGCGAAATTGTGGGATGCCTCACGTTTGCCGCGCGGCCGTCCTGGGTAGGCCGGAACAATCGTTGTCTCACAGGAATCTTCGAGGCTTGCCGACTACAGATAGACCGGTGCGGAACCGATACATTGACCTGCTGCGGGCGCTTGCCATCGCCCGCGTTGTGGTGTATCACACCACCGGCTGGGCCGTACTGACGATCGCGTTCCCCGCAATGGGTGTGATGTTCGCGCTGGCCGGTTCGCTGATGGCCGCCTCGCTCGACACCCACGGCGTGCGCGCGGTGGGTCGCCGGATCCGCCGACTGCTTCCTCCACTGTGGATGACGGCGGCATTGTTCGTACCCGCGATGCTGGTCAGTGGACTGAAGCTGGACCATCGGTTGCTGCTCTGGTTGCTGCCGCTGAACGATCCACCGGCCAACGGATGGGGCTCGCTGGCCCTGAGCGTGATCTGGTACCTGCGGGACTATCTGTGGTTCGTACTCGTGTCGCCGCTGGCGCTGGTGCTGTTCCGGCGCTTCCCGGTGCCGATGGTGCTCGCGCCGCTGGCCCTGCTCGGCGCGATCCAGCTCGGCCTGCCGGCGAACACCGTGGTGGCCGACTTCGGGCTGTACTTCGGTTGCTGGCTGCTCGGCTTCGCGCACCACGACGGGATGCTGGCCCGGATGCCCCGCCCGCTGCTGCTCGGCCTTGCCGCGGCGTGCGCACTACCCGGCGCCGCGTGGTTCCTGACCCATCCCGGCCCGCGCGGGTTCGACCTCAACGA
This sequence comes from Micromonosporaceae bacterium, assembly GCA_035695905.1. GTDB lineage: Bacteria > Actinomycetota > Actinomycetes > Mycobacteriales > Micromonosporaceae > EFPC-2. The sequence goes on from DASRRF010000107.1 coordinate 1,074, forward strand.
CATCAGGCTCGGCGACGGGCTGTGGACAACCGGGTTTGTCCTGGTCATTCTCGGTCTGGCGCCGCCGGCTGCGTCGTGGGTCGACCGTCTCGCGGGGGTACGGAGAGTCGTCACCGTCCTCAATGGACGGGCGGTCACCATCTACCTGTGGCACATGCCGATCGTGGTCGGGGTGACCGCGGTACTTATCAGGTACGGGCTCTGGCACGAGGATGCCACCGGACTCGCACTACGCCTCGCGATCGTCGTCGCGCTGGTGGTACTCGTGGTGACGATGTTCGGCTGGGTCGAGGACGTCGCGGCGCGCCGCAAGCCGGTGCTGGTACCCGGTGGACGCCGGATTCCCGCACCGCGCCCGGTGGTTCGCGAGCGGATGGCTCGCCCGCTGACCGGGTCCACCGGGCAGGCGGTCAGCGCGGGTTGACCACGATGTTTCCGCTGCCCGTACGCAGGTCCAGATGGCGTGCCCCGTTCGGGTTGTGCGCGATCCGTACGTCGACGTCGCCGGAGCCGGTGTCCGTGCTGATCCGGTAGTCCCCTGTGGACACCGCGAGCCGGATGTCCCCGCTGCCGGTCTTGGCCCGTACGTCGGCCACCGAGCTGAGGTCCAGCTTGATGTTGCCGGACGAGGTCTCGGTGGTGACGTCGGTTGCCCGTACGTCGAGTCCGTCGATGTCCCCCGATCCGGTCCCGATGGTGACCGGGCCGGCCACGTCGACCAGTTCGACATTGCCGGACCTGGTGTGCACGACCAGCGCGCCGGTCGCGCCGCGGACCGAGACATCGCCGGAGCCGACCGAGAAGTCTACTGTGGACACACTGGATGCCCGCAGGTTCCCGGATCCGTTGTGCCCGCTGATCTTCACGCCCTTCGGTGCCCGGATCACGTAGGACACGCTGCACTCGTCGCCGCAGCGGGCCGCCACGTGCAGGACCGTACCCTCGATCCGGTACGTGTCGACAACGCGCTCGTGGCGGTAGCGGAAAGTCCGGTGGATGTCCACCTGAGATGGTTCGTCGCCGTGTACGACGATGTCCCCGCTCCCGCCGTCCACGTTGACCTCGGTGATCACTACCTGCTGGGTGGTGTCGTCGGTGAACGTCTCCTGGCGGATGTTGCAGGCGGTCAGCCCGCCGAGAGCGGTGATACCGGCGAGCACGACGAGCACGCTGGCGACGCGGGCAGTGGGCATGGGGCTGACGGTACCGACGGCGAATCCTTAGGGGCATCCGGCTGACTCCCTGAGTCGACCCCGACATGCGCATCAGGGTCGGGGCGGGTCGGGGGAGCGGGGAGTGTCGGGGGAGAGGGGAGAATGGTCGGGTGCCCGGGTACCGCCGCCAGCTCAGCCGCGACGACGCGGTGGTGCTACGCGTGCAGAAGATCGGCGAGTCCGATCGGGTGATCAGCCTGCTGACCCGCCGGCACGGCCGGATGCGGGCGGTGGCCAAGGGGGTACGCCGTACCACCTCCCGGTTCGGCGCGCGGCTGGAACCGTTCGGCCACGTCGATGTCCAGCTGGCCCTGGCCGGCGGTCAACCCGGCCGATCGCTGCACACCATCGCCCAGGTCGAGGGCATCGACCTGTACGGCAAGCGGTTCATCGACGACTATCCGCGCTACACCACGGCGAGCGCGATCGTGGAGACCGCCGAGCGGCTCACCCCGGTGGAGGAGGAGCCGGCGCTGAGGCTGTTCCTGCTGACTCTCGGTGCGCTGCGCGCGCTGTCGGTCACCGAGCGCGCCGGCACGCTGGTGCTCGATGCGTACCTGCTGCGGGCCATGGGGTTGGCCGGCTGGGCACCGGCGCTGAGCGAGTGCGCGGTGTGCGGCACGCCGGGGCGGCACCGGGCTTTCTCCGTACCCGCCGGGGGTTCGGTCTGTCCGGACTGCCGACCACCCGGCGCCACCCACCCCAGCCCGACCACCCTGGAGCTGATGGCCGCCCTGGCCGAGGGTGACTGGGTGATTGCCGACGCCTCCGACGCGGGCACCCGCAAACAGTGCAGTGGTCTGGTCGCGGCGCTCCTGCAATGGCACCTGGAGCGCGGGTTACGCTCGCTGCCGTTGGTCGATCGCCGGCCAGACTGAGTTTCCGACCGGGAGCAGCTGTGATTCGAGCCCTGACCAGCTCATCCGGGCGCGCGCGGGCGTCCCGGGCGGCGGTCCGGCCGCCGACGCCGCACCCGACCGGGGCGAAACCTCCCGCTCTGCCCGGTGCGCTGGTGCCGGAGCACGTCGCGGTGATCATGGATGGCAACGGCCGCTGGGCGAAACGGCGCGGGCTGCCCCGGACCAAGGGCCACGAAGCCGGCGAGCACGCCCTGTTCGACGTCGTCGAGGGCGCTATCGAAATCGGCGTCAAACACCTGTCCGCATGGGCGTTCTCCACCGAGAACTGGAAGCGCCCGCCGGATGAGGTGCGCTTCCTGATGGGCTTCAACCGGGACACCATCCGGCGCCGTCGGGACGAAATGCATGAGATGGGGGTACGCGTGCGCTGGGCCGGACGGCAACCGCGGCTGTGGCGCAGCGTGATCAACGAGCTGCAGGTAGCCGAGCGGCTGACCCGGCACAACTCGGTGCTGACCCTGACCATGTGTGTCAACTACGGCGGTCGCGCCGAGATCGCCGATGCGGCCGCGGCGATCGCCGCGGACGTGGCGGCCGGCCGGTTGCGTCCGGACCGGGTGACCGAGCGCACCTTCGCGCACTACCTGTACCTGCCGGATCTCCCCGAGGTTGACCTCGTGGTGCGCTCCTCGGGCGAACAGCGGTTGTCCAACTTCATGCTCTGGCAGGCGGCGTACGCCGAGTTCGTCACGTTGGACACGCTGTGGCCGGACTTCGACCGCCGGCATCTCTGGCATGCCTGCGAGATCTTCGCCCAGCGGGACCGGCGCTTCGGCAGCGCCGCGCCCAATCCGCTGCCGCCCAGCTAGAGGAGCGGGCGGAACGCGCCGAGCGCGACGGACGCGGCGATAACAAGCGCGGCCGCCAGCACGGTGCCGAGCACCAGGGCCGCGTCGGCCGGCCCGAAGCGCTGCCGGCGGGCGTACGTCCGCGGTACGCCGGAGTCGAACCCGCGCGCGTCCATCGCAGTGGCCAGCCGGGTGCCCCGCCGTATCGCGCCGACCAGCAAGGCGAACGCGGTTGAGGCGAACAGCCGTACCCGGGCCAGCGGGTTGCGGCCGGCGTCGATGCCGCGGGCGCGCCGGGCCAGGCCGAGCGTCTCCCACTCCTCGCCGAGCAGCGGCAGCAAGCGGACCGCGGCCAGCGCCCCGATCGCGAACCGCGACGGTGCCTTGACGTTCTGCACCAACGCATCGGCCAGGTCGGTCGGGTCGGTGGTGGCGAAGACGAGTACGCCGGGTAGCGCGACCGCGAGCAACCGCAGGGTCAGCGCGAGCGCATCGGCCAACATGGTCGAACGGTCCGCGGTGAACAGCACGAGGGTCACCACGACGCCGAGCGCGGCGACGAGCAGCGGCCAGGTCCGCCGGGCCAGGACCGCGTACCGCACGCCGAACAGCGGCACAACGGCCAACTCCAGGCCCAGCGCCAACGCCGGGGTGACCGGGTCGAGCGCGGGGACCAGGGCGAGCGTGAAGACCAGCGCCGCGCCGAGCTTGGCCACCGGGTTGCGCCGGGCCAGCGGCCCGTCCGCGTCGGCAAGCGCCACCGTGAATCTCATCCGAGCCGCACCGTCCGGTCGGCGAGGGCGGCGACGAAGTCCGCGTCGTGGGTGACCGTCACGATGCCGCAGCCGCCGTCGCGCAGCTTGGCCAGCAGATCGACCAGCTCCAGCCAGGTGCGCCGGTCCTGGCCGAAGGTCGGCTCGTCCAGGATCAGCAGGCGTGGTGCGGTGGCCAGCGCCGTCGCCACGCTCAGCCGCCGTTGTTCACCGCCCGAGAGGGTGTACGGGTTGGCCGCGGCGAGCTTGTCCAGCCGCAGCCGTACCAGCAGATCGTCCACTGTGGAGTCGACCGAGTCCCGGCCGAGCCCGAGGCGGCGCGGCCCGAGGGCGAGCTCATCGCGTACCCGCGCGGTGACGAACTGGTGCTCGGGATCCTGGAAGACCGACCCGATCCGGCCGGCCAGTGCGGGCGCGCGCCAGCGGTGCGGCGCGACTGCGGCGTCCCGGCCGGCCAGCGCGGCGGTCGCGGCGATCCGGCCGGCGGTGGGCCCGATCAGCCCGCCGAGCAGCAGGGCGAGGGTGGACTTGCCGGTCCCGTTGGGTCCGAGGACGCCGAGCGCTTCGTTCGCCCGTACCGACAGGTCTATTGTGGACGGACGGAGCCGGCGGCGGAACGCAACTCCGTGCGCATGCACCAGCTCCTCGCCCGGCGGGCCGGTCGCGTGCTGCGGCGGTACGGGATGACCGGGCACCCACACGCCTTGCTCGGCGAGCGCGGTCCCGTGTTCGGCGAGAACCGGCCCGGCAGGACCGTCCGCGAGCACGCCCCCGCCGGGATCGAGGACCACGACCCGGTCGACGTACGGCAGCGCCTCGGCGACCCGGTGCTCGACGAGTACCACGGTGACGTCCGGCGCAACCGTGGCGATCGCCGCCCGCAGATGCGCGGCGCCGGCCGGGTCGAGGTTCGCGGTGGGTTCGTCGAGCAGCAGCAGGCTCGGGCGCAGGGCGAGTACCCCGGCCAGCGCCAGGCGTTGCTGCTCCCCGCCGGACAGCGCGTTCGTCTGCCGGTCCCGGCCGTACGGGAAGCCGACCCGGTGCAGCGTCTCGTCCACCCGCGGCCAGATCTCGCCCGCGGGTACCCCCCGGTTCTCCAGCCCGAAGGCGACATCGTCGCCGGCCCGGGCCAGTACCAGCTGGGTCTGCGGGTCCTGGAAGAGGACACCGACCCGGTCCCGGGTGGTCCGCGGATCCTGGCCGTCGACGCGTACCGTGCCCTCCTGCTCGCCGGAGTCCTCGGCGAGCAGGCCGGCGAGCGCGGCGAGCAGGGTGCTCTTGCCGGCCCCCGACTGCCCCAGCAAGAGCACCCGCTCGCCGCGCGCGATGCGAAGGTCCAGGCCGCGCAGCGCCCACGCCCGGCGCCCGGCATGCCGCCATCCGAACCCGCGCAGCTCGATGTCGGTCAGCGCGCCCGCCTCATACCGCGGCCCGCCGGGGCCTTGTGGCGCGGCCCGCTCGCGGCGTCATATAGCGGCCCGCTCGCGGCCGGATGCGAACCGGTCCAGCACGCCGGTCTGGGCGACCGCCCGGGTCAGCGCCCAGGCGCCGAGCCCGGCGACGATCGCGCCGCTGCCGATGAGAATCCCGGTGTACGTCCACTTCCAGCCCATCGACCAAGTTGGATAGTACAAGATCAGATCGAGGAGCGCCGCGGCGGCTCCGGCGAGCGCGCCGCCGAGCAGTGCGTTGGGCAGCCGCCAGCTGCGGTACCCGGTGACGGCGAACGCGAACTCGCCGGCCAGCCCCTGGAACAGGCCGTAGAGCAGGGTCACCAGGCCCCACGGTGAGCCGAGCAGCACCGAGACCAGCGCGGCGCCGACCTCGGTGAACAGCCCGGCACCCGGCCGCCGGATGACTAATGGTCCGAGTACGGCCGGCACCAGCCAGACGCCGTAGATGACCCCGGCGGCCGGCTTGAACCCGGCGAACGCGGTCGCCGCGGGTCCGGTCCAGAGCGTGTTCCAGGCCCAGAAGATCACGCCGAACGCGACGGCGAGTACCGAGGCGACCACGATGTCGACCGTGCGCCAGCGGTTGGCGGTAGTGGTGGATTGGGTCATGACGTCCTCCAGGTTCCTTGAGCGAACCAGGAGAAGACGCACGCCGCGCCAGCATTCGCTGAATCGCGGCGCTGCTGCTGGAGGTTTCGACCGAACTCCCTGCGCGGGGATTACCCCAATCAGGTTCGGAGGGTCTGCCGCGGTCACCCGTGGCACTCTCAGCGCTGTGCGCTCCCCTGTCGGATGTACTTGTTGGCTCCGACGCTAGCACCGGCGGAGATCCGCGGACAGCCGCCGCGGGTTCGGCGTACCATCCCGCCCGCCCAGGGGTAGCCTGAGTGGACTCTGCGCCAGGGGAGGACCTGCACTGTGACCACCGTCGATCGCGAAACGGCGCCCGGCGTCGTCGCGCCACCCGCCGACCACCCGGAGCCGCCGCACCACCATCGGCCGGCCGGCCGCGCCGGCGGTGGAGGGCGCGGCCGGATCGGCTCGGTGGAAGTTCTCGCGGTCCTGCTGGTGCTCCGAGTGGTGTTACGCGCCCCGAACCCGGGCGCCCTGTCCAGCCCCCGGCTGCAGACCTGGACCACGGTGTTCGTCGCGATCATGGTGCAGGCCACGCCGTTCCTGGTGTTCGGGGTGGCCCTGTCGGCGGTGATCGCGGTGTTCGTACCGCGGTCGTTCTGGGCCCGGGCGCTGCCCCGCCACCCGGCTCTCGCGGTACCGGTAGCCAGCTGCGCCGGGGTCGTACTGCCCGGCTGCGAGTGCGCCTCGGTGCCGGTCGCCGGTTCGCTGATGCGCAGCGGGGTGACCCCGGCCGCCGCCCTGGCGTTCCTGCTCGCCGCGCCGGCGGTCAACCCGATCGTGCTCGCCTCCACCGCGGTCGCGTTCCCGGGCCGGCCGCAGATGGTGGTGGCTCGCGCCGTGGCCAGCCTGATCGTGGCGATGGCGATGGGCTGGCTGTGGCTGCGGTGGGGCAAGCTGGACTGGATCCGGCTGCCGGCCCGACCGGAGCTGGACGACCTCGCGCGGTGGCGCGCGTTCTGGGCCGCCGTACGCCACGACATCATGCACGCCGGTGGGTTCCTCGCGCTCGGCGCGATGGCCGCCGCCACGATCAACGTGGTGGTACCGAAGCAGTGGATGCAGACGATCGCCGACAATCCCGCTCTCGGCGTACTCGCCATGGCCGCGCTGGCCATCCTGCTGTCGATCTGCTCCGAGGCCGACGCGTTCGTGGCCGCGTCGATGTCCCAGTTCTCGTTGACCGCGCGGCTCGCCTTCCTGGTCGTCGGGCCGATGGTCGACCTCAAGCTGGTATCCATGCAGGCCGGCGTCTTCGGCCGGCGGTTCGCGATGCGGTTCGCACCGGCTACCGTCGCGGTCGCGGTTCTGGTGTCGGTGCTTGCCGGGGGTGTGCTGCTGTGAAACAGGAGATGCTGTGAACCGGCAAGCGCAGGGGGTGGTGCTGCTGCTGCTCGGCGGTGCCGTGCTGCGGGCCAGCCTGAGCGACCTTTACCTGCGGTACGTCCGGCAGGGCCTGCGCCCGTTCCTGATCTGCGCCGGCATCGTCCTGGTCATCGCCGCGATCATGACGCTCTGGTACGACCTGCGCCGGACGTTGGACGCCGGTGGCGACGAGCACGGGCACGGCCATCGCGAACCGGGCGTGGGGTGGCTGCTGATCCTGCCGGTACTCGGCCTGGTGCTGGTCGCGCCGCCGGCCCTGGGGTCGTACGCGGCCGGCCAGTCCGGCACCGCGCTCGGCAGCCAGCAACTGTCCGACTTCCCGCCGCTGCCGGCCGGCGACCCGGCACAGATCAGCGTGCTGGACTACGCCTCCCGAGCGGTCTTCGACGAGGGTCATTCGATCGGGCCGCGACGGGTCCAGCTGACCGGCTTCATCATGGCCGCGCCGGACGGCTCGACGTACCTGGCCAGGATGGTGCTGTCCTGTTGCGCGGCGGATGCCCGGCCGGTCAAGGTCGGGCTGGCCGGCGACGGGGCGCCGACCGGGCTCGGCCCCGATACCTGGGTCCAGGTGACCGGCACGTACACCGCCCAGCACACCACGGATCCGGTCAACAAGGAGCAGATCCCGTTCCTGACGGTGACCGAATGGCACATGACCAAGGCGCCGAAGAACCAGTACGAGGGGTGAGCAGTGGACATCGTCGCCCGCGGGTTTACCTTCGACGCACGGGTGGCCGGACCGGTCGGCGGCTCGGCGGTCCTGCTGTTGCACGGGTTCCCGCAGCACGGCGGAATGTGGTCCGGCGTGGTGCCGGCGCTGCACGCCGCCGGCCTGCGGACCATCGCGCCGGACCAGCGCGGGTACTCGCCCGGCGCCCGCCCGGATGGCGTCGCCGCGTACCAGATGGACGAATGTGTAACGGACGCGCTGGCGATCCTCGACGCGCTCGGTGTCGAGTCGGCACACGTGGTCGGCCACGATTGGGGGGCGGCCGTCGGCTGGCACCTGGCCGCCAAGCACGCTGCCCGGGTGGGCACCTTCACCGCGATTTCGGTACCGCATCCGGCCTCCCACGCGCAGGCGCTCGGCACCGATCCGGACCAGAAGACCCGGTCGGCGTACCTCAACCTCTTCCGCCAGCCGGGCCGGGCCGAGGAGGTGCTGCTCGCTGCGGACGCCGCGCGCCTGCGGGCGATGTTCGGCGGCCTCGACCCGGCCCTGGTCGACGAGTACGTCCGTCCGCTGCGCGAGCCGGGTGCGCTCACCGGGCCGTTGAACTGGTACCGGGCGATGTCCCGCCGCGACCTCGACGGGCTCGGACCCTCCCTGGTGCCCACCACGTACCTGTGGAGCGACAACGACCTGGCGATCGGCCGTACCGCGGCCGAGGGGTGCGCGGCCTATGCCGTCGAGGACTACGAGTTCGTGGTCGTCCCGGGTATGTCGCATTGGCTGCCCGACGAGGTTCCGGACCTGGTCAATCTGGCGATCCTCGATCGGGTCGGCGCCGGCTCCGACGCCGGCTCCGCTTAGCGCGGTCCACGGACAACAGGGTGCCGATATCTATCTCGAAACCAGATATCGGCGCCTCTTGTCAACCCCTTCCATCGTGTACGAACGGAGCTTGACCCAACGCCGCGATCTCTGCTCCTGAGATAGATATCGGGGTCGTGTCCTGCGCGGCGCGGCACGGGGCGGGCGAGCGGGGCGGGGCCGGGGTCCCGGACGCCCACGACGTCAGGGAAGTGGGCCGGCAACCACCAGCGATCTTGGCGAAATCACCGAATTGCCCTGATAGTCCGCATAGGCTGCTGATGTGAGCCTGTTTCGGATCTCCCTTACGGGTCTGTGCGCCGCGCTCGTTCTCATCGGCCCTGCCGAAGCCGGCCCCGCCGCAGCCCGCCCCGCCGCAGCCCGCCCCGCGACGGCTGCGCCCACAACAGTCGCCGATCCCGCTCCATCCACTGTGGACAGTCCGGAATCGAGCGGCGGCCCGGTGCCGATCGGCCAGCCGGCCCGCGATCGGGACTTCGCGCTGACCGTGACCGCGGTGGACTGCGGGAAGCAGGACCTCGCGCCGGACGCGCCGGACACGAAGCCGCAGGGCCAGTTCTGCGTGGTGAAGCTGACCGCCCGCAACGCCGCCAGCCGTACGCTGCGGTTCACCCTGTCGGTCTTCCGGCAGAGCGCGTACGCGCCGGACGGCACCCGGTACGCGGTCAGCAGCGCCGCCACCGAGGACGCCAGTCAGGGCAAGAATCCGTTTATCGTGCAGGTCAACCCGGGCAACGAGGTGCCGGGGGTACTCGTCTTCGACATCCCGAAGACGAGCAGCGTGGCGAAGCTGAAGCTCTACGAAAGCGTCATTTCGCCCGGTGTTGAGGTAACCGTGTGACGTGCCCGGAGGGCGGCTACCGCTCGGTAACTCCGCGAGGTAGATTTGCCCGCAGTAGCCGTCGGCGAGCCGGCCCTCCGGTACGCCGTACCACCTCAGGGGGTGGCCCATGACGACCACGCAGGACCGGCCCGCGCCGGCCGACCGCGGCGGCGCACAGGTCTCTGAGCGGGATGCCCGCAAGGTCGCCGAGGCGGCGCGGGAGACCGAGTGGCGCAAGCCGAGCTTCGGCAAGGAGCTGTTCCTCGGCCGGTTCCGGCTAGGGTTGATCAACCCGTGGCCGCAGCCCGATGCGGAGAAGACCGCGCGCGCCAAGCCGTTCCTCGCCGATCTCGCCACGTATGCGGCCACTGTGGACGGTCGGCAGATCGAGCGGGACGCGCGCATCCCGGATGAGGTGTTCCAGAACCTGGCCCGGCTCGGCGCGTTCGGCATGAAGATCGATCAGAAGTACGGCGGCCTGGAGCTGTCGAACCTGCACTACTGCAAGGCGTTGACGCTGATCGGCTCGGCGAACCCGTCGTTGGGCGCGCTGCTGTCCGCACACCAGTCGATCGGCGTACCGCAGCCGCTCAAGCTCTTCGGCACCGGCGCGCAGAAGGAGCAGTTCCTGCCCCGGCTGGCCGGTGGCGAGGTGTCCGCGTTCCTGCTGACCGAGCCCGACGTCGGCTCGGACCCCGCGCGGCTGCGTACCATCGCCGAGCCGGTCGAGGGCGGCTACCGGCTCAACGGCGTCAAGCTGTGGGCCACCAACGGCACCGTCGCGACGCTGCTCGTGGTGATGGCCCAGGTACCGCCGTCCGAGGGGCACCGGGGTGGGATCACCGCGTTTGTCGTCGAGGGCGACGCGCCGGGCGTCACGATCGAGCGGCGCAATGCCTTCCTCGGCTTGCGCGGCCTGGAGAACAGCGTCACCCGGTTCCACGATGTGTTCGTACCCGTGGAGAACATGATCGGTGCCGAGGGCAAGGGTCTGAAGATCGCGCTGACCACCCTGAACACCGGCCGGCTGTCGCTGCCGGCGATGTGCGTCGGGGCCGGCAAGTGGTGCCTGAACGTGGCTCGCGAGTGGGGCGCCGAGCGGGTGCAGTGGGGTCGGCCGGTCGGCCAGCACGAGGCGGTGGCCCGCAAGACCGCGTTCATCGCGGCCACCACGTACGGCATGGAGGCCATGCTCGACCTGTGCTGCCTGCTCGCCGACGATGACCGCAACGACATCCGGATCGAGGCGGCCCTGGTCAAGCTGTACGCCTCGGAGATGGCGTGGCTGATCGCGGACGAGCTGATCCAGATTCGCGGTGGCCGCGGGTACGAGACGGCCGACTCGATGGCCGCCCGCGGCGAGCGCGGGATCGAGGCCGAGCAGATCCTGCGCGACCTGCGGATCAACCGGATCTTCGAGGGCTCGACCGAGATCATGCACCTGCTGATAGCCCGCGAGGCCGTCGACGCGCACCTGTCCGTGGCCGGGGACATCATCGACCCGGAGGCCAAGTTCGGCCGCAAGGCCAAGGCCGGGGCGAAAGCCAGTGGGTTCTACGCCCGTTGGCTGCCCACCCTGGTCGCCGGCAAGGGCCAGATCCCCGGCGGGTACGCGGAGTTCGGGCCACTCGCCCGCCATCTGCGCTTTGTTGAACGGGCATCCCGCAAGCTGGCCCGGTCGACGTTCTACGGGATGGCCCGCTGGCAAGGCAAGCTCGAACGCAAGCAGGGCTTCCTGTCCCGGGTGGTGGACATCGGGGCGGAGCTGTTCGCGATGAGCGCGGCGTGCGTACGGGCCAGCGCCGAGCGCTCGACCCATCCCGAGGGCGCCGAACTGGCCGAGCTGTTCTGCGAGCAGTCCCGGCTCCGGGTGGACAAGCTGTTCGCCGGGTTGTGGGAGAACACCGACGCGCTGGATGTGGCGATCGCGAAGCGGGTGGCCGACGGGCGCTACACGTTCCTCGAAGCCGGGATCGTGCCGCCGCCGCCCGCGGGGGACTGGGTGGCGCACTGGGAACCCGGCCCGTCAACGGTTCCCGACGTACGCCGCCGGATCCCGCCCGCCGGCTGAACCCGGCTCGATGTGCAGGCCGAGCGCGTCCAGTTCGAGCGCGGCCAAGGCGTCCACTGTGGACTTGTCGCCGCGCCGCCAGGCGTTCACCGGATCGGGTGAGATCGGCACGAGCTTGCGCAGCGGCTGGCGGGTCAGCGCGCGCAGCGCGAGTAGGTCGCGCCCGGCCGGTGCCCCGCGCAGGGCGGCGGCCGTGGTGGCCCGGCGGATCCATCGCACCCGTAGCGGCAGCCAACCGAAGAACACCAGACCCAGGGGTACGGCGAGCAGCAGCAACGAGAGTACGAGCGCGAGCCGGCGTACCGCGTCCTGCTGCCCCTGACCCGCCTCGGCGAGCGCCCGCGCGGCGGCGGCCGCACCGCGGAACGGTGAGGCCAGCGCGTCGCCCACCGCCGGAACACCGTCCACTCTGGACCCCGCATCGGCCAGGTTGTCCGCGATGCCGTTGCCCGCGCCCTCGAGCTTGCGCCCCGGTACGGCGAGCGTCTCGACCAGGCGGTAGAGCCACCGGGCGGCCCACACCCAGGATCCGATCCAGGCGAGTATGAGGAGATCGGTGATGATCTGCCGAGCCCGTACCTCTGGCCGGTCGGCATAGAGCGTCGTCGTCACCCGTCCAGCCTGCCGGATCCCGGCTCAGCGCGCGCAGTCGGGGCAGGTCCCGAAGATCTCCAGAGTGTGGCTCACGTCGGCGTACCCGTGCCGCGCCGCCACCCGCTCCGCCCAGCTCTCCACGGCCGGTCCCTCGACCTCGACGGTACGGCCACAGGCACGGCACACCAGATGGTGGTGGTGCCCTTCGCTGCACCTGCGGTACAGGTGCTCGCCGCCGGGTGGCCGCATCACGTCGACCTCGCCGGCGTCGGCCAGCGCTTGCAGCGTGCGGTAGACGGTGGTCAGCCCGACCCGCTCGCCGCGTTCGCGGAGCATCAGGTGCAGATCCTGGGCGCTGTGGAAGCCCTCGACGGAGGCGAGCAGCGCGCTCACCGCCGTCCGTTGCCGGGTGTTGCGCCCGGCGGGCGCTGCTGTGGTCATTGGGGGACCTCCCGGGCGTGGCTGACCGCGTCGGCGACGATGTGCGCGATGTGCTCGTCGGCCAGCGAGTACGCGATCTCCCGGCCGCGCCGCGCGCTGCGTACCACGCCGGCGCCGCGCAGCACCCGCAGGTGCTGGGAGACCAGCGGCTGGGCAGCACCGAGCTTTTCGACGAGCTCGTGGACGAACCGCTCACCGCCCGCCAGTTCGGTGACGATCGCCACCCGGATCGGGGCGGAGAGCGCCCGCAGCAGCTCACCGGCTGCCTCGTACGCCTCGTACCCGCCCATGGGCCAACGGTAGCCGGCCGGCGATCAGGTGGTGAGCACCACGTCCGGGGGTTCGGCCTCGGCCGGCTCGCCGAGCGCCGGCCACCGGCGGCGCAGCGTACGGCGTACCCCGGCGCCGACCGTGATCAGCAGGAAGCCGGCGATCGCGAGCAGGACGATCGTCGCACCGGGCGCGGTGTCGTACGTCCACGCGGTCCAGATCCCGGCGGCGGCGGCGAGCAGGCCGACGGCCATCGCGGCGAGCATGGTGGTACGGAAACCCCGGGTGACCCGCTGGGCCGCCGCCACCGGTACCACCATCAGCGCGCTGACCAGCAGCAACCCGACGGCGCGCATGGCCACCGTCACGGTGACCGCGGTGGCCACCGCGAGCCCCAGGTTCAACCAGCGCACCGGCAGCCCGCAGACCCGCGCGTACTCCTCGTCGTGGCAGATCGCGAACAGCCACGGCCGCAGCAGTACGGTCACCGCCAGCACGGCCGCGCCGAGCACGGCCATCACCGCGAGATCCTGGCGCGAGGTGGCCAAGGGCGAACCGAAGAGGTACGCCATGAGGTTGGCGTTGGTCTTGTCGGCGGACAGCGCGACCAGGAACACCCCACCGGAGATGCCGCCGTAGAACAGCAGCGCGAGCGCGACGTCGCCGGAGGTCTTGCCGCGTTCGCGGACCAGCTCGACCGCGATCGCGCCGAGCGCGGCGACCACCACCGCGGTGAGCACCGGCGACGTACCGGTGAGCAGGCCGACCCCGACGCCGGTGAGCGCGATGTGCCCGATGCCGTCGCCGATCAGTGCGAGCCGCCGCTGCACCAGGTAGATACCGAGCGCCGGCGCGGTGGCGCCGGTGATCAGTGCGCCGAGCAGCGCGCGCACCATGAAGTCGTACGCGAAAATGCTCATGCGCTGAGCCGGCCGATTCGCTCGCTGCGCTCGCTCATTGCCACATGCCTGAGGAGTCCGGGGCGTGCGGGTGCACGTGGTCGTGCTCGGGATGCGCGTGATGGCCGGCCGGCTCGGGCACCGGTCCATCGTGGACGATCCGGCCGAGGTGTACGACCACCGCCCTGGTCACCAACGGCTCCAACAGACCCAGCTCGTGCGCGACGAGCAGCACCGTGCCGCCCCGCGTGACGAAATCCGCCAGCGCGCCCGCGAAAGCCTGCTGGCTCGCCGCGTCCACCCCGGCGGTCGGCTCGTCGAGGACCAGCAGCTCGGGTTCGCCGGCCAGGGCGCGGGCGATCAGTACGCGTTGCTGCTGCCCACCGGAGAGCGTGCCGACCGGATCGGATCCGCGGTCCAGCAGGCCGACCGCGATCAGCGCGGCGTCGACTGCGAGGCGGTCGGCGGCTCCGGCCGGCCGCAGGAATCCGCGGCGGGCCAGCCGGCCGGAGGACACCACCTCGCGGACCGTCGCCGGTACGCCGCTGGCCGCGCCGAGCCGCTGCGGCACGTACCCGATCCGTCGCCACTCGCGGAACCGGCGCAGCGGGGTACCGAACAGGCGGACCTGGCCGTCGACGAGCGGCACCAGGCCGAGCGCCGCCCGGATCAGGGTGGACTTGCCGGAGCCGTTCGCGCCTAAGATCGCGACGACTTCGGTACGGCGTGCCGCCAGGTCTACCCCGCGCAGGACCGGGCGGTCGTCGTACCCGATGGTGGCACGCTGGACG
>DASRRF010000108.1:0-7350 GCA_035695905.1 Micromonosporaceae bacterium
GAATTAGCCCTTTGTTCTAGTACAATACTCGGACTGTGGCAGTACATTATCAGATCGCCGGGAGCACCGCAGCCGAGATCTCCGCGAGCGTGGAGGCCGGGGTGGGCTCCGGCGCGCTGGGCGCCGGCGCCGCACTGCCGCCGGTCCGGGTGCTCGCCGAGCGGCTCGGCGTCAGCGCGGCCACGGTCGCCTCGTCGTACCAGCGACTGCGCCAGCGCGGCGTGGTGGAGACCGCCGGCCGGCACGGCACCCGGGTGCGCTCCCGGCCGCCGGTAGCCACGTCGCGGGCGGCCCGCCGGCTCGGCGTACCCGTCGGGGTGTTGGATCTTTCGGCCGGTGAGCCGGACCGGCGCCTGCTGCCTGACCTGCACGAGCATCTGCGCCGGGTGGCCGCCGCGCCGTGGCAACCGCTCGGGTACGCCGGCGGTGGCCCGCTGCCCGAGCTGTTGGACCTGGCCCGGGAGCGGATGTCCGGCCACGGCGTGCCGGTCCGCGCCGCCGAGCTGACCGTCACGCACGGCGCGCTGGACGGGATCGAGCGGCTGCTCACCGCACACCTGCGCCCCGGCGACCGGGTCGCGATCGAGGATCCGGGCTGGGCCAACCTGCTCGATCTCATCGCCGCGCTGGGCCTGGCACCGGTGAGCATGCCGATCGACGAGGCCGGACCCACCGAGGCGGGGTTGCGCGCGGCGATCGCCGCCGGGGTACGCGCCGCGGTGGTCACCTCCCGTGCGCACAACCCCACCGGCGCGGCGCTCACCCGCGACCGGGCCGCGGCGCTGCGCCGGGTGCTGCGCCAGGCCGAGGACGTCCTGGTCATCGAGGATGATCACGCCGGTGACCTGGCCCGGGTGCCGCTGCACCCGCTGGCCGGCGCGACACCGAACTGGGCGCTGCTGCAGTCGGTCTCCAAGCCGTACGGGCCTGATCTGCGGCTCGCCGTGCTGGCCGGGGACCCGATGACGGTGGCCCGGGTGCAGGGCCGGATGCGGCTCGGCGCCGGCTGGGTGAGCACGCTGGTCCAGCGGCTGGTGGTGGAGCTCTGGCGGGACGGCACGGTGGCCGCCGCGGTGGATGCCGCGGCGCGCAGCTACGAGCGGCGCCGGGAGGAGCTGCGCTCGGCGCTGGCCGTACGCGGGGTGGCGGCGCTCGGCCGGACCGGGCTCAACGTCTGGGTGCCGACCGCCGACGAGACGTCCGCGGTGGGCCGGCTGCGCGACGCTGGGTACGCCGTGGCGCCCGGCGCGCTGCACCGCATCGACTCCGCACCGGCCGTCCGCATCACGGTCAGCGAGCTGGATCTTCCAGGGATCCCCCGGCTGGCGGACGCGGTATCCGCCGCACTGCATCCGTATGCGTCGGTGCTTGCCCGCTGAGCGGACATTGCCTGCTGCCGATAGCGTGCAGGGGGTGCCGCCAATGCTGGGGAAGGAAAATACATGATAGTACGCAAAGCGCTCGTAGCGACCGTGGCGCTTGCGACGTCGTTGCTGTTCGTCGCCGGTTGCCAGAAGGACTCGACCACACCGTCGGCAGGGCCTTCCGCGGCCGTGAAACCGGTGGACGAGCTCATCGCCGCCGCGGCGAAGCTCAACACCGCGAGCTACAAGTACGACATGAAGGCGGGGGAGGCGGCGATCAAGGGTGCCGTCGATCCGGCGACGAAGAGCGTGAAACTGTCGCTGACCGCGACAACCCAGGGCGTCAGCCTGAACATCGACGTACTCGCCATCGGTACCGACTTCTACGCCAAGATCGCTGGACTGCCACTGCCCGGCCTGGACAGCAGCAAGTGGCTGCACCTGGACGGGACGAAGGTGAAGTCGCTGGAGAGCCTCGGGGTCAGCAACCTGAGCGACCCGACCAGCGCTGAGCAGTTGGGCAAGCAGTTCGTCACCGTGGAGAGGAACGGCGACCGCGGCTACAAGGGCACCCTCGACCTGACCAAGGGCGTCTCCATGGGCGCCGACAAGGACGCCATTGCCAAGCTCGGTGACAAGGCCAAGGCGGTTCCGTTCGAGGCGACCGTCGACAGCCAGGGCCGGCTGGCCACGTTGAAGTTCACCGTTCCCGCGGTGGGCTCGGACAAGGAGACCACCGTCGACGTCACGTACTCGGACTTCGGGGCCAGCGTCGACCTGGCCAAGCCGGCCGCGGCGGATGTGGTCGAGGCGCCGGCCTCGATCTACCAGATGCTCGGCGGCTGACCCGGCCGGGCGCCCGGCCCTGCGGGGCGGCAGGGCTGGGCGCCGCGCGGGTCTGCGGGCACAATGCCCGACATGGAACAACACCTCTACGAGCCGGTACACGCCGAGTTCCGGGCCCTGTGCCGCGACTTCCTGGCCCGCGAGGCGACCCCGTGGCACGCCGAATGGGAGAAGGCGGGCCTGGTCGACCGCGCGGTCTGGGCCAAGGCCGGCAAGGCCGGGCTGCTCGGCATGGACGTCTCCGAGGAGTACGGCGGTGGCGGCCAGCGGGACTTCCGGTTCAACGCGGTGCTCGTCGAGGAGATCGTCACGGCCGGCACGTCCGGGCTCGGGTTCGGCCTGCACAACGACGTTGTCGCGCCGTACCTGACCGAGCTCGGTACGCCGGAGCAGCGCCGCCGCTGGCTACCCGGGTTCTGCGCGGGCGAGCTGATCAGCGCGATCGCGATGAGCGAGCCCGGCGCGGGTTCCGATCTGGCCGGGATACGGACCACCGCGGTCCGCGACGGCGCCGACATTGTCCTCAATGGACAGAAGACGTTCATCACCAACGGCGAGCTCGCCGACCTCGTGATCGTGGTCGCCAAGACCGCGCCGGAGCTGGGCGCGCACGGGGTGAGCCTGGTCGTGGTGGAGCGCGGTACACCCGGCTTCACCCGCGGGCGCCGGCTGGAGAAGGTGGGCCTGAAGGCTAACGACACCACGGAACTGTTCTTCGACGGCTGCCGGGTACCCGCGGAGAACCTTCTCGGTTCGGAGAACCAGGGCTTCTACCACCTGATGGCGAACCTGCCCCGGGAGCGGCTGAGCATCGCGGTCGCGGCCGTCGCCGCCGCGGAGCGCATCCTGGAGATGACCCTGCAGTACGCACAGACCCGCGAGGCGTTCGGCCGGCCGATCGGCAAGTTCCAGCACAACCGCTTCCTGCTCGCCGAACTGGACACCGAGGTGACCATCGCGCGGACCTTCCTGAACCACTGCATCGCCGAGTACGACGCCGGCCGGCTGACGATCACCGACGCGGCCAAGGCGAAGTGGTGGACAACGGAGCTGCAGACCAAGGTCGCCGACCGGTGTGTGCAACTTCACGGCGGGTACGGATACATGCTGGAGTACCCGGTCGCCAAGGCCTGGCTGGACAGTCGGGTACAGACGATCTACGGCGGTACCACCGAGATCATGAAGGAGATTATCGGTCGCGGTCTCGGGCTGTGAAAGGATAGTCGCGTGGTTGCACCCGTTACCACCCCTCCGGTGGCCACTGACGTTTCCGCGATCCAGCGCCGTACCGTCCGGCTCCTGTTCACCACGCAGGTCATTGGTGGGGTCGGGGTGGCCATCGGCATCGCCGTCGGCGCCCTGCTCGCCGCGCACCTCGCCGGCACCGGGCTGTCCGGCGTCGCGCAGAGCTGCGCGGTGATCGGCGGCGCGGTCATCGTCCTGCCGGTCACCCGGCTGATGCGCGCCCGCGGCCGGCGACCCGGACTGGCCCTGGCGTACGGCTTCGGCGCGGTCGGCGCGGTGATCGTGGTGGCCGCCGCGGCCACCGAGTTCGTACCGCTGCTCTTCCTCGGTATGTTCTGCTTCGGCGGCGGTACCGCGGCCAACCTGCAGGCCCGGTACACCGCGGTGGACCTCGCGGAGCCGGCCCGGCGCGGTCGCCAGCTCTCGCTCGTGGTGTGGGCCACCACGATCGGCGCGGTGGCCGGCCCGAACCTGGCCCCGCTGGCCGGCTCCGCGGTCGCGCCGTTCAACCTGCCACGGCTGTCCGGCCCGTTCGCCTTCAGCGCGATCGCGTTCGCGCTGGCCGCCGTCGTACTGCTGGTGTTCCTGCGGCCCGATCCGCTGCTTGTCAGTCGTACCCTCGCGGCTCCGGAAGGGTCGACGGAGCCGGCAGCCGCCGGCGGTGCCGGCATGCGCGACGCCGTGCGCGTGGTCCTGGCCACGCCGGCCGCCCGACTCGGCATCGCCGGCGTCGCGATCGGACACCTGGTCATGGTCGGCGTCATGTCGATGACGCCGGTACACATCGGGTTCACCCACAACGCCGCGGACACGTTGCGCATCGTCGGGGTCGTGCTGAGCCTGCACATCGCCGGGATGTACGCGTTCTCCCCGCTGGTCGGCGTGCTGACCGACAAGATCGGACGGCGGCCGGTGATCCTGCTCGGCATCACCGTGCTGCTGGTCGCGTGCGCGGTCGCCGGTACCTCCGGCGACGACACGCCCCGGCTCGCGGTCGGGTTGGCGCTCATCGGCCTGGGTTGGTCGGGCACGATGGTGGCGGGTTCGACGCTGCTCAGCGAGTCCGTGCCGGTGTCGGTCCGCCCGGCCGCGCAGGGCCTCTCCGACGCGGTGATGGGGGTCGCCGGCGCCACCGGTGGTGCGCTGTCCGGGGTCGTCGTGCAGGCGAGCGGATTTCCGACACTGACCCTGCTCGCGGCGATCGCGACGGTGCCGGTGGTGGCGCTGGCGCTGCGGACCCGGGGACCGGTCCTGCGGGAAGGGGTATGACACGTGCGGCTCACCGATTTCTGGGCGCGGCTGGACCAGGCGTTCGGGACGGCGTACGCGCGCAGTGTCGCGACCGATCAGGTGCTGCCGCAGTTGGGCGGCCGGACCATCCGGCAGGCCCTGGACCAGGGCTTCGAGACGGTTGTCGTGTGGCGCGCGGTGTGCGCCGCCTACCCCGACCGGGTGCCGGCCCGACTTCGCTGAGAGCACGAGGAGCGCAGCGAAGCGGAGCACCGCAGTTGCGAGCGAAGGTAGGCACTGAGCTGCGCTCTCATCCGGTCGGCGTGTCGCGCGTGGCGTCGTACAGGTGTACGGGTATTGTCCACAGGGTGCTGAGTTATCCACAGACACGGCCTGCCGGCCTTGTTCTGTCGTACCCAGCGCATAGCGTGTCCGCGTGACGAGAAGCTCGAAGGCCGTGACGACCGCGAAGACGTCGAATGCAGGGGTGGCAGGCATGGCATCAGGAGGGCCAGACCGCGAGAAGGCACTGACTCTCGCGCTCTCCCAGATCGAGAAGCAGTTCGGCAAGGGTTCGGTGATGCGCCTCGGCGAGCGGCCGGTGGTGCAGATGTCGGTCATCCCGACCGGGTCGATCGCGCTGGACATCGCGCTCGGCGTCGGCGGCCTGCCGCGCGGCAGGGTGGTGGAGATATACGGACCGGAGGCGTCCGGCAAGACGAGCCTGGCGCTGCACGCGATCGCCAACGCCCAGGCGGCCGGTGGGATCGCGGCGTTCATCGACGCCGAGCACGCGCTCGACCCGGACTACGCGAAGAACCTCGGCGTGGATACCGACGCGTTGCTCGTCTCCCAGCCGGACACCGGTGAGCAGGCGCTGGAAATCGTGGACATGCTGGTGCGGTCCGGTGCGCTCGACCTCATCGTCATCGACTCGGTGGCCGCCCTGGTGCCGCGCGCCGAGATCGAGGGCGAGATGGGCGATAGCCACGTCGGTCTGCAGGCCCGGCTGATGAGCCAGGCGCTGCGGAAGATCACTGGCGCGCTGAGCAACTCGGGGACCACGGCGATCTTCATCAACCAACTGCGGGAAAAGATCGGAGTCATGTTCGGGTGTGCGAGTGGATCAACAAAAGTGATGCTTGCCGATGGCAGGGACGTGCGGATTAGCACGATCGTCAATCAGAAAATGGCGGTCGAGGTGCTCTCGTACGATCGCGCACTCGGCAAGATCGTGCCGAGGCGAGTGATCAACTGGTTCAACAACGGCACAACCGACGAGTTCCTCGAGTTCACTGTGGAGCGCGCAGGCGGCGGAAGCCACCACGGCACCGCGAAGATTGCGTTCACCCGGAACCATCTGATCCGGACACCCGGCGGATGGCGCGAAGCCGAAGAGATCGTGGTCGGCGACCGGGTGATGCTGGCCCAACCGCACCTGCTCGGGCCCACGCAGTGGCAGGTGGTTCTCGGCGCGGTGATGGGTGATGGCAACCTCTCGCCAGCGGTCCGTCGCGAGAGCGACAGTGCCCGATTCCGGATGGGCCATGGCGCGAAGCAGTCCGACTACCTGGCGTGGAAGACCTCGCTCCTGGCGAACGTCACTCATTCCGATACATCCAAAGCCAAGGGTGCGGTCTTTACGGACTTCACCCCGCTCGCAGAGCTCAATGAGCTGCGTCACGCGGTCTATCTCGGCGACGGGAAGAAGCACTTCAGCTGGGAGTACCTCAAAGCGCTGACTCCGTTGGCGCTGGCGATCTGGTACATGGACGACGGCACCTTCACTCTGCGCTCAAAGGGCCTTCAAGAGCGCACTGAAGGCGGCAGCGGCCGAATCGAGATCTGTGTCGAGGCGATGAGCCCTGGCTCTCGCGAGCGGTTGGCAGACTATTTGCGTGACACTTATGGGCTGGATGTCAAGCTTGAGCTCCGAGGCCGCAGGGCGATCAATATGCTGCGCTTTACAACTCCGGCATCAGCTCGGTTCCAGGAATTGGTCGCGCCGTATGTCCATCCGTCGATGGAGTACAAGCTGCTGCCGCGCTTCCGCGGCCAGTTCGCGGTAGAGCCGGAGTTCGTGGAGCCGACCATGCACCTCTTGCCCGCTCGCGTACGCGACATCGAGGTTCGGCGCGACTACCCAGACATGGATCGCTTCGACATCGAGGTCGAGGGTTCGCACAACTACCTCGCCGACGGCGTGATGGTGCACAACAGTCCCGAGACGACGACGGGCGGACGGGCGCTCAAGTTCTACTCATCTGTCCGGCTTGACGTCCGGCGGATCGAGAGCCTCAAGGACGGCACGGACATCGTGGGCAACCGCACCCGGGTCAAGGTCGTCAAGAACAAGTGTCTCGCCGAAGGCACGACCATCTTCGACCCGACAACCGGCGTCACGCATCGGATCGAGGACGTTGTCGACGGGCGCCTGCCCATCTCGGTGGTGGCCGCGGCCAAGGACGGGACATTGCACGTGCGCCCGGTCGTCTCGTGGTTCGACCAGGACGAGCAGAACGTCATAGGGGTACGGCTGCGTGGCGGCGCGACGCTGTGGGCAACCCCGGACCACAAGGTGATGACCGACCGCGGCTGGAAGCTCGCGGGCGAGCTGACGCAGGGCGACCGGGTGGCCCAGCCCCGCCATTTCCTCGGCTTCGGA
>DASRRF010000109.1:0-2654 GCA_035695905.1 Micromonosporaceae bacterium
CAGACCAGCCGCGGGCGCAGCTCGGCGAACGCGGTCGACGGGTACCGGCCGGAAAGCATGTCCAGCACCGCGGCGAGCGCGGAGTCGGGTAGCTCGGCGAACGGCGCGGCCCTGCGCACCAGCGCGGCGAGGTCGGCCACCGGCCACGGCTCCAGCGCCACCATCGCGATGACCTGCTGGGCCAGCACGTCGAGCGGATTGCGCGGGTACCGCAGCTCCTCGATCGCGCCGTCCCGCATCCGCTCGGCGACCACCGCGCAGGAGACCAGGTCGCCCCGGTGCTTCGGAAAGACCACCCCGGTGGAGATCGCACCGACCTGGTGCCCGGCCCGGCCGATCCGCTGCAGCCCGGCGGCGACCGACGGCGGCGCCTCGATCTGCACGACCAGATCGACCGCGCCCATGTCGATGCCCAGCTCCAGGCTGCTGGTCGCGACGACGGCGGGCAGCCGGCCGGACTTCAGCGCCTCCTCGATGTGCTTGCGCTCCTCCTTGGACACCGAGCCGTGGTGGGCCCGGGCAACGATCGGCGGCGCTCCCTCCGCGGCGCCCGACTGGGCCATGATTTCGGCCGGCGGATGCGCACCCTCCGCCGTGAACCCGTGTGCCCGCTGCGCCGACAGCTCGTTGAGCCGGGCGCACAACCGTTCCGCCGCCCGCCGGGCGTTGGTGAACACGATGGTCGAGTTGTGCGCCTCGATCAGGTCGAGCACCCGCTCCTCCACCGCGGGCCAGATCGAAGCCTTGCGCGGCTCACCGCCCCGCGGGTCGGGGATCTCGTCGAGCCGGGTCATGTCCTCGACCGGGACCTCGACGGTGACCTCGATGGTCTTCGCCGCCGGCGGTTGGACCACCTCGACCGGCTGGGCGCCGCCCAGGAACCGGGCGGTCTCCTCGATCGGCCGGACCGTCGCGGACAACCCGATCCGCTGTGCCGGCCGGGGCAGCAACGCGTCCAGCCGCTCCAGCGACAGCGCGAGATGGGCTCCGCGTTTCGTCGCGGCCACCGCGTGCACCTCGTCCACGATGACCGTCTCAACTCCCCGCAGCGACTCCCGTGCCTGCGAGGTGAGCAGCAGGAACAGCGACTCGGGCGTGGTGATGAGCACGTCCGGCGGGGTCTTGGCGAACGCCCGGCGCTCCTCCGCCGGGGTGTCACCGGTGCGCATGCCGACCGTGATGTCCGGCACCGGCTCACCGAGCCGCGCGGCGGCCTGCCGGATGCCGGTGAGCGGGGCGCGCAGGTTGCGCTCGACGTCGACCGCGAGCGCCTTCAGCGGGCTGACGTAGAGCACCCGGCAGCGTTTCGTGGCCTCGGCGGGACGGGCGGCGGTTGCCAGGCGGTCGAGCGACCACAAGAACGCGGCCAGCGTCTTGCCGGACCCGGTCGGCGCCACGACGAGCGCGTGCCGGCCCGCGCGGATCGCCCGCCACGCGCCCTCCTGCGCCGCGGTCGGGGCGGCGAACGCGGCGGCGAACCAGGCGCGGGTCGCCCGACCGAAGCCCGCCAACCCCAGCTCATCCTGCATGGCCCCATCCTGCCCCGGGGGTACGACAGTCCGGTACGGATGAGCCTGGTGATATGGGTGTTAAGAGTTGCTTGCCGGAATCAGTCGCTATCGGTTAGCTTCTTGTCACACAGGGCGAGGAGGGCACGGGCATGGCGCTCACGCAACGGGGCTTCCGGCACGACTCAGATGTGCTGATCCGGCAGATTGACGGGCGGCTGGCTACCCTGCGGGTCGCCACCGACCAGGCCGGTCTGGTACTCGCCGAGCGCATCGCCGACGTACTGCGCCGGCTGGTCGTGGACACCACCAAGGCGAGCGCCGCGGACCGGGCGCGGGTGCGGGCGGCCGTGCATTTCTTCGTGGTACGCCGGGACGGCCGCAACGCCCGGCGCCCGGCGCGCTCGGTCAGCGAGGACGTCCGGGTGGTCAACGAGATCGTCCGGGACCTCGGCCGGGAGGACCTGGCGATCGCCCCGGCCACCGGCTGACTCAGCCAACCGCCACGACGCCCGGCAGGTACGCGGGAGTCGGGCGGGTCACCCCGGCGTCGGGCTCCGGCTGGCCCGCGACCAGCCGCAACGGCACCACGCCGGCCCAGTACGGCAGGTCCAGGTCTTCCTCGTCCTCGAGCACCCCGCCGGCGCGCGCCTTCAGCGAGACCTCGACCAGGTCCAGCGCGAGCACCGCGGTCTCCGCCAGCTCGCGGCGGTTGGGTTCGCGGGTGTCCGCCGCCCGACCCGGTGCGATCTTGTTGATCAGGGCGGTCAGCACCCGCCGCTTCTCGGCCTCACCGGTGACCGGACGGGCCACCCCGTGCGCGACCACGGACCGGTAGTTCGCGCTGTGGTGGAACTGCGACCGGGCCAGCACCAGGCCGTCGATGAGCGTGACGGCCAGGCTGACCGGTAGGCCGCCGTCCCGCGCGGCGAGCAGCGGCCGGCTGCCCGTCGAGCCGTGCACGTAGACCGTGTCGTCGATGCGTACGTGCAGCGTGGGCAGGATCCGCGGCTCGCCGTCGACCACGAAGGACAGGTGGCAGTAGTACGCCTCGTCGAGGATCGAGTGCACCAGCGGTGCCTCGTACGACATGCGCTCCCGAAGCCGGGAGGCGACCGTGCGGGGGGTCGGTGCGTTCATGGCTTT
>DASRRF010000110.1:0-8925 GCA_035695905.1 Micromonosporaceae bacterium
GCGGCCGCGGTGCCCGACGACGACCGCCGCGGCTGACTGGGATGCCCCGACCAGCACGCCGGCCGCGCCACCGTCGACCACTCGCGCGCTCACCTCCAGATCCGGGGCGGCGGTCCGGGCCGCGGCCAAGGCGTGGTCCCGGATGCTCGCGGCATCGTCGTGGTACACCTGCTGCACCGCGCCGTACGGCGGGTCGGTGAAGGAGGCGCCGAGTACTGCCCAGTCGTACGCGTGAAGCAGTAGCAGCGTGCGGTTACGCAACCGGGCCTCGGAGATCGCCCAGTCGATGACCAGCTGCTCGTGCGTGGAGCCGTCAACCCCGGCGACGACGGGTGCTCCGGCGAGTGTACTCATGACACCTCAGGTCTCCTCGGGCCGCATCTCGATCGCGCCCGCCGGGCACTCGGTGACGCAGATGCCGCACCCCTTGCAGAAGTCGTAGTCGATGGCGAAGCGCAGGCCGGGCCCCAGCTTGACGATCGCGTTGTCCGGGCACATGCCGTAGCAGTTGTCGCATTCGAAGCAGTTGCCGCAGGACAGGCAGCGGCGAGCCTCGTACAGGGCGGTCCGCTCGTCCAGCCCGCCGACAACCTCGTCGAATGTGGACACCCGGCGGGCCGCCTCCAGCCGGGGCCGCACCGAGCCCGGCGCGTCCGAGTAGTACCAGGTGTTGAGGCTGCCGAACGAGGCCAGCCCGGGTCGCGGCGCCGGCCGGTGCGGTGCGCCGCGCGGCCACGCGTCGATGTGCCGCGCGGCGCGCTTGCCGTGCCCGATCGCCGCGGTGACCGTCCGCTCCGACGGTGTCATGTCCCCGCCGGCGAACACCCCCGGGTGGCCGGTCATCATGTCCGCGCCAACCTGGATGACCCCGTCGCGCACCTCGACGCCGGGCACACTGTCCACGATGGACCGGTCGACGTCCTGGCCGATCGCGAGCACCACGGTGTCCGCGGCCAGCTCCTCCAGCTCGCCGGTGGGCTGCGGGAAGCCGCTGCCGTCCAGCTCCATCCGCTCGACCGTGATGCGACCGCCATCCGCCCCGGCGATGGTGGACAGCCAGCGCATCCGTACCCCTTCCTCCTCGGCCTCCTCGACCTCGAACGGCTGGGCGGGCATCTGCGCGCGGGTACGCCGGTAGACCACCAGCGCATCGGCGGCGCCGAGCCGCTTGGCGCTGCGCGCGGTGTCGATGGCGTGTTGCCGCCGCCGTACACCACAACGCGGCGGCCCAGCAACGGCGGCGTACCGTCGGCGACGCCGTGCAGGACGGACAGCGCGTCGAGGATGCGGGCCGAGTCGCCGGCCGGGATGTAGGTGCGCTTGGACAGTTGCGCGCCGATCGCCAGGAAGACCGCGTCGAACCCTTCGGCCAGCGCGGTGGCCAGATCGGGGACTGCGCGGCCGAGCTCAAGGGTGAGCCCCATCGCAACGATCCGGGCCACCTCGGCGTCGAGCACGTCGCGGGGCAGCCGGTAGGCCGGGATGCCGTAGCGCATCATCCCACCCGGTTCGGCGGCCGCGTCGCGTACGGTCACCTCGTGGCCGAGCAGGACGAGGTGGTACCCGGCGGCCAGCCCGGCCGACCCGGCCCCGACCACGAGCACCCGCTTACCGGACGGCTCGGCGGTGACCGGGACCGTCCACTTGCGACGGATGGCCTGGTCGCCGAGGAACCGCTCCACCGCGTTGATGCCCACGGCCTCGTCGAGCTGCGCCCGGTTGCAGGCGGTCTGGCAGGGGTGGTAGCAGACCCGACCGATGACGGCGGGGAACGGGTTGTCCGCCATGATCTGGCGCCACGCCGTCTCGTACCCGCCCTCCTCGGCCGCGTAGAGCCACCGTTGCACGTTCTCCCCGGCCGGGCAGGCGTCGTTGCACGGCGGCATGTGGTCGACGTAGACCGGCCGCTCGGTACGCCAGGCGCCGGTCTTGTTGGCCAGGCTCGATCCGACCGGCAAGGTGATGGCGAACGGGGTTTCCATCATGGCGACCCTCCGTCGAGCAGGCCGAACCGGGCGATGTTGCGGTCCGCGCCGGCCTGGATCCGGGCGATGACGTCGGTCCGCTCCACCGGGTCGAACAGGTGCGCGTACCGGCGTTGCGGCCGCAGGTACTCCTCGACGCCGACCCGCTGCCGGATCGGCGAGACCGCGACAACCTCGCCGTGCTCGGCCTCGAAGACCGGGAACAGTCCACTCTGGACGGCCAGCCGGGCCAGCCGGATCGTGTCCGCCGCGGCGCTGCCCCAGCCGAGCGGGCAGGGCACGAACACGTGCAGGTACCGGGCGCCGCGCAGCTCCATCGCGCGGAACACCTTGGCCTCCAGGTCACGCAGGTCGGCCACGGTGGCCGTGGCGACGTACGGGATCTCGTGCGCCATCGCGATCAGCGGAGCGTTCTTGCCCTGCCCGAACGCGTTTCCGGGCTCCGGACCGACCGCCTGGGTGGTGGCGGTACGGGCGGCCGGCGGTGTGGCGCCGGAGCGCTGCACGCCGGTGTTCATGTACCCCTGGTTGTCGTAGCACACGAACAGCACGTCGTCGTTGCGCTCGAACATGCCGGACAGGCAACCGAAGCCGATGTCCACGGTGCCACCGTCGCCACCCTGCCCGACCACCCGGATGTCGGCCCGGCGGCGGACCCGCAGCGCCGCGGCCACCCCCGCGGCGACCGCGGGAGCGTTGCCGAACAACGAGTGCAGCCAGGCGACCCGCCAGGAGCTCTCCGGGTACGGGGTGGAGAACACCTCCAGGCAGCCGGTCGCATTGACCACGACCAACTGGCCGCCGGTGGCCCGGGCCGCGGCATCGAGCACGTACCGGGCGCCCAGTGCCTCGCCGCAGCCCTGGCAGGCGCGGTGCCCGCTGGTGATGGCATTGGTGCGGGTCGCGTCGGCCTGCACGGCCCGCTGGTCCGGAGCGAGCAGCCGGTTGCCCACGGCGAAGCTGCCGGTCTGGTAGAACTTCACCCGGGTGGCCGGCATCTCAGGCTCCTTCCAGGGCCGGTGCAATCAGCTCCGGCCGCAGGTCCAGGAACGTCAGCGGATCGAGGGTGTCGGCGACCGCGGAGCCGAGCACATCGCGCAGCGAGGCGCGGGTCACCGGCCGTCCACCGAGCCCGGCGACGACCGTGTAGCTGCGCTGATCCGCCCGCAGCGCCGGGGCGAGGTCCGCGGTCACGACCCCACCGACGCCGACGGCGAAGGCCCGTTCCAGCACGACTACCCGCCGTGCCTGCCGCAGCGCGGTCCGGACCGCGTCGAGCGGGAACGGCCGGAACAGCGTGATGCCGAGCACCCCGATCCGCTCGCCATCGGCACGCAGTCCGTCCACAGTGTCCTTCAGCGTGCCAAGTACGGAGCCGAGTGCGACCACCACGGTCTCCGCGTCCTGTGTCCGGTATGGACAGACCGTCCGGCTGGCGGGCCGGCCGGAGGCGGCCGCGTACTCGCCGGCGAGCGAGGAGAGCCGGGCCGGCACCGCGAGCTGGGTCTGGTGGGCCAGGTAACGCACCTCGGTGAACGCCTCCGGCCCGACCATCGCGCCGATCGTCACCGGCTCGTCCGGGTCGAGCATCTGGCGCGGCCGGTACGCCGGCAGGTAGGCGTCGACCGCCTCCTGGGTAGGGACATCGACCTGTTCGTACGCGTGGGTCAGCACGAACCCGTCCATGCACACCATCACCGGCGTGGACAGCTCCTCGGCCAGCCGGAACGCCTGCACGTGCAGATCGACGGCGTCCTGGTTGGACTCGGCGTACAGCTGGACCCAGCCCGAGTCCCGTTGGGACATGGTGTCGCTGTGGTCGTTCCAGATGTTGATCGGGGCGCCGATCGCCCGGTTCGCCACCGTCATCACGATCGGCAGGCCGAGCCCAGCGGCGTTGTAGAGCGCCTCCACCATGAAGAGCAGCCCTTGGCTGGCGGTTGCGGTGTACGCCCGTACGCCGGCCGCGGACGCGCCGATCGCCACCGACATCGCGGCGAACTCGCTCTCCACGTTGATGAACTCGCAGCCGCCGAGCGCGCCGGACTTCACCACGGCGCTGAGCTCCTCGACGATGTGCGTCTGCGGCGAGATCGGGTACGCACACACGACACCCGGGCGGCACCGGGCGACCGTCTCCGCGACCGCCTGCGAACCCTCGAGCTGCCTAAGCATGGACGGACTCCTTCCGGGCATCCCGTACGAGCGCGTACGCGGCGGCGGCCGCGGCCGCGTTGCCCTGCGCCACCCCACCGCGGAACCGGCCCTTGATGGCCGCGAGGACCGAGTCGAGCGTGACCAGCTCATCGCTGACCGCGGCGAACCCGCCCAGTAGCGCCGCACCGGGCAGCGGCCGTCCCAAGTGGACGGTGGCCAGCTGGGAGGCGGGCAGCAGGATCACCCGGTCCCGGTCCACCCCGTCGATAGCCAGCTGTTCCCAGCCGAGCCGGGTGTTCAGCAGGACCCAGCCGCGTGGAGCCAGGCCGCCGAAGACGTCCACCCGGTGGATCAGCGTGGAGTCCTGGACGATCAGCGCATCCGGCTCCAGTACCGGTTCGCGCAGCCGGATCGGCCGGGTGTCGATGCGGCAGTATGCCACCACCGGTGCGCCGGTTCGCTCGGAGCCGAAGCTGGGGAACGCCTGCGCGTGCCGGCCCGACCCGAAGGCGGCCACCGACAGCAGCTCCGCCGTGGTGACCACGCCCTGCCCGCCGCGCCCGTGTACGCGTACCTGGAACACCGCGCTCACCCCACCAACGTCTTGACCGCCGCGGCGAGCGCGGTGAGACCGGCCTTCGCGTCGGCGAAGAACATGCCGGTCTTCGGATCCGTATAGAGTTCGTTGTCGATACCGGCGTACCCGTGACCCATCGACCGCTTGACGACGATGACGTGGGCGGCCCGGTCGACGTCCAGGATCGGCATGCCGGAGACCGGGTTGCCGGGCCGGCGGGCGGCCGGGTTGGTCACGTCGTTCGCGCCGACCACCAGGGCCACGTCGGTACGCGGGAACTCCGCGTTCGCCTCGTCCAGCTCCCGCATCTGTCCATAGGGGACGTTCGCCTCGGCGAGCAGTACGTTCATGTGTCCGGGCATCCGGCCGGCCACCGGGTGGACCGCGTAGGTCACCTCGGCCCCGCGTGACTCGAGTAGCTGGGCGAGTTCGTGGGCCGCGTACTGCGCCTGTGCGGCGGCCAGCCCGTACCCGGGCACGATGACCACCTTGCTGGCGTACGCGAGCTGGATGGCCGCGTCGTCCGCGGCGACCTCGCGTACCCCCGCCGCCGCGGCACCGGCCGGTCCGGACGGCCCGTTGTCGCCGGTGCCAAAGCCGCCGACCAGGATGCTCAGCAGCGACCGGTTCATCGCGTCGGCCATCAGCTTGGTGAGGATGCCACCGGACGCACCGACCAGCGCACCCGCGATGATGAGCACGTTGTTGTCGATGACCAGGCCGGCCATCGCCACGGCGGTACCGGTACACGCGTTCAGCAGGGAGATGACCACGGGCATGTCGGCGCCGCCGATCGGCAGCACCATCGTCACGCCGAACCCGAGGGCGGCCAGGGCCAGCACGGCGAGGGCAGGAGCGCCGCCGGCTCCGGTGGCCACGTATCCGCCGGCCACCAGGATGGCCACCACCAGCACTCCGCTCGCCACCCGGGCACCCGGGAACACCACCGGCCGCCCGGGCACCACGCCCTGCAGCTTGCCGGAGGCGACCAGCGAGCCGGCGAACGTGACGGCGCCGATGAGCACGTCCAGCGCGGTGGGTACGGCCACGCTGACCGGCGCGCGCCCGGCGACCTCGTGCACCGCCACCAGCGCGGCCGCGCCGCCACCCACCGCGTTGAACAGGCTGACCAACTGCGGCATCGCGGTCATCCGTACCCTGCGGGCACTGTAGAGGCCGGCGGCGGTGCCCACGGTCAGGCCCGCGCCCAGCGCGACCCATCCGCCGGCGGTGACGCCCGACCGCACCACCTGAACCGCGGTGGCGGCCACGGCCGCTACCATGCCCGCGGCGGAGAGCTGGTTGCCGCGCTTGGCGGTGGCGGGCGAGTTCATCAGGTGCAGGCCGAGCACGAAACACGCGGCCGCGGCGAGGTAGACCAGGCTCATGGCCGGTCACCCGGCTTACGGAACATCCGCAGCATCCGGTCGGTCACCACGTAGCCGCCGACCACGTTCATCGCGGCGAACGCCGTGGCAACGAACGCGAGCAGGTAGCCGGCGGGGTTGTCCGCGGTGACCGCGATCAGCACGCCGCCGACGAGCACGATGCCGTGTATCGCGTTGGCGGCGGACATCAGCGGCGTGTGCAGCGTCGCGGGGACCTTGCTGATGACCTCGAGCCCGACCAGCAAGCTCAGTACGAAGATGGTGAGTTCGGTGGTCATGACGTCCGTCCCGGCATGACGGCACCGCCGTGCGCGATGACCACGCCGGCCTGGATCTCATCAGTCAGGTCGATCGCCAGCTCGCCGTCGCGGACCAGGTGGCGTAGCAGCGCGGTGACATTGCGGGAGTACGCCGCGGACGCGGCGACGGGCACCGTCGTGGCGAGGTCTTCGGCGCCGGCAATCGTCACGCCGTTCTCGGTTACCACGGTCGCGCCGGGACTGGACAGCGCCACGTTGCCGCCGCGCGGCCCGGCGGCGAGGTCCACGATCACCGATCCCGGCGCCATGCCCTTGACCGCGTCCTCGCTCACCAGCAGCGGCGGGCGGCGGCCGGGAACCCGGGCGGTGGTGATGACGACGTCCTGCCGGGCGATCGCCTCGGCCAGCGCGGCCCGCTGCCGCTCCTGTTCGTCCGGGTCGAGCGCGCGGGCGTAACCGCCGGTCCCCTGGCTGCCGGCCGGTGTGTCCAGCGGCAGGAACACCCCGCCGACCGACTCCACTTCGGACCGTGACTCCGGCCGGATGTCGTACCCGGAGACGACCGCGCCCAGCCGGTGGGCCGTGCCGATCGCCTGCAGCCCGGCCACGCCGGCGCCGAGGACCAGAACCCGCGCCGGGCGGGCGGTGCCGGCGGCGGTCACCAGCATCGGGAAGAAGCCACCGAACAGGTTCGCGGCCACCAGCACCGCCTTGTACCCGGCCACATTCGCCTGCGAGGTGAGCGCATCCATCGACTGGGCGCGGCTGAGCGTACGCGGCAGGCCGTCCAGGCTGATCGCGGTGACGCCCCGGCCGGCCAACGCGCCGGCGTACTCCGGGTAGGTCTGCGGGTCGAGCAGGCCGATGACCACCTGTCCGGGGCGCAGCCGTTCGGCGGGCGGACGCCCGATACCGATGACGATGTCCGCCTCGGTGTAGAGCTCGTCGGTGCCGAGCACAGCCGCGCCGGCTTCCGCGTACGCCCCGTCCGGGAACCAGGCCCCGGCGCCCGCACCGGACTCGACCACGACCCGGAACCCGGCGTTGCCGAGTACCCGCACCTGGTCGGGTACCACGGACACCCGCCGTTCACCCGGGGTCGTCTCCTGCACAACGCCCACCACGAGTGGTCGCATCACGAGTACCTCCTGACGCGCGATAGTTCCCGTCGGGTCCAGTCTTGGCGTCGGATGTGCCGGCGGGACCGGCCGGAATCCCCGTCCGCGCTGGGTACAAGGTCCTGTCCGGCGGGGTCCGTTGCCCATGACGGTGCCGACCGCGCGCTCGTACGGTCGAAGCATGAGGCGTCTGTTGGTTCTCGGTGCCGGAACAGCCGGCACGATGGTGGCGAACAAGCTGCACCGCAAGCTGGGTCAGCAATGGCGGATCACCGTCGTCGACCAGAACGACGCCCACGTCTACCAGCCCGGCTTCCTGTTCCTGCCGTTCGGAGGATACCCACCGGAGGCGGTCGTCAAGCCCCGCCACAAGCTCCTGCCCGCCGGCGTCGAATTGATTCTCGGGCAGATCGACCGGGTGGACCCGGAGCGCAACGAGGTGCTGCTCGACGGCGGCCGCCGTCTCGGGTACGACTTCCTGGTCATCGCGACCGGCACCCAGCCGCGGCCGGATCAGACACCGGGGATGCTCGGTCCACAGTGGCGCAGAAGCATCCACGACTTCTACACGTACGAGGGTGCCGTCGCTCTGCGGGACGCGATGCGCGGCTTCGACCGCGGCCGGCTCGTGGTGCACATCGTCGACATGCCGATCAAGTGCCCGGTGGCACCGCTGGAGTTCACCTTCCTCGCGGACGCGTGCCTGCGCCGGCGTGGGCTGCGCGACCGGGTCGAACTCGTCTACGCCACACCATTGTCTGGAGCGTTCACCAAGCCGATCGCATCCGCGCGGCTAGGATCGATGCTCGACGAGCGGAAGATCCTGGTGGAGCCGGACTTTCTGGTCGAGCGCATCGACAACGAGCGCAACGCGCTGATCTCGTATGACGAGCGGGAGATCCCGTTCGACCTGCTGGTCACCGTACCGCTGAACATGGGTGCGGAGTATGTGGCCCGATCGGGGCTGGGCGACGAGCTCAACTACGTACCCGTGGACCGGCATACGCTGCTGTCCACCGCGCACGACAACATCTTCGCGATCGGCGACGCGAGCGACATACCGGCGTCCAAAGCGGGTTCCGTCGCACATTTCGCGGTCGAGGTGTTCACCAGCAACTTCCTGCGGCACGTCAACGGGCAGCCGATGACCGGCAGCTTCGACGGGCACGCCAACTGCTTTGTCGAGGCGGGGGACGGTAAGGCGTTGCTGATCGACTTCAACTACGACACCGAGCCGCTGCCGGGCGAGTACCCGCTGCCGGCGCTCGGCCCGTTCCGGCTGCTGGGGGAGAGCCGGATCAACCACTGGGGCAAGCTCGCGTTCCGCTGGCTGTACTGGAACGTTCTGCTGCCCGGCCGCCCGATGCCGTTGCCGGCGCACATGTCCATGGCCGGCAAGCGGCGTTCTGCTGCCCCGACCCAAGACAAGTAGGAGGACGA
>DASRRF010000111.1:0-1894 GCA_035695905.1 Micromonosporaceae bacterium
GGCACCGGGGTGGCCGTACTGCTGCCGGTCCTGCTCGACGACAGGGATCTGGACTGGGCGCGCTATCCCGGCGGTACCCCGCTCGGCGTAGCCGCGATCGCCACCGCCGACCTGGTGGTGGTACCCGCCGTTGCGGTGGACCGGACCGGGGTACGGCTGGGCCGGGGCGGCGGCTCGTACGACCGGGCGCTGGCCCGGGTGGGCGCCGCCACACCCGTGATCGCGCTGCTCTATGACGGCGAGCTGCTGCCGGCGCTGCCCGCCGAGCCACACGACCGGCGGGTTCGGGCGGTGATCATGCCGGCCACCGGCGTTGTCTACCTGCCCACCTCCGCTGGACGGACCGCTCCCGGTTGAGGCAGTATTAGCACTCGAAGACTACGAGTGCCAGGTCCGGAGGAGATTGTGCCGACCTATCAGTACGCCTGCACCGCCTGTAGCCACCAACTTGAGGCGGTGCAGTCGTTCGCCGACGACCCGCTGACCGAGTGCCCGGTGTGCGAGGGCCGGCTGCGCAAGCTGTTCTCGGCGGTCGGCATCGTCTTCAAGGGCTCCGGCTTCTACCGGACGGATTCGCGGGCGGCCGCCTCGGCCAAATCGTCGTCGGGCTCCAAGGACTCATCGGGCTCCAAGGACTCATCGGACTCGTCCGGCTCGTCGTCCGCGCCCAAGAAGGACTCCCCGTCCGGCTCGAAAGAGAACATGCCCGCGGCGGCTTCCTCTTCCTCGTCAACGTCGTCATCTTGATCTGGGCCGCATAGCAGATCCACCGCCCCGCCGTATCGCCATCCACAGGCGCGCTTTCTGTCCACAGGCGGGCGCCGCCGGCGCATCGGAGGTGCCGAGGTTGCCTAACCTCCGACCGTGCTCTTTCCACGCTTGCGGGCCGGCCGGGACACCCGCCTCGACCCGGTACGGCTGAGCCCGCCCAGGCCCAGCACCCTGCTCCGGGCCGCTCTGGTGGCGGCTCTGCTCGCCCTCGCGGCGCTGGTGTTGTGGACCGAACCGCACGGCCGGCCCGGGCCGGATCCGGCGGTCCGCCCACCAGCCGAACCTCAGCTGGGCTCGTCCGCACCGGCTGACGGCCGGTTGCCGGTACCGGCCGGGCTGGTCGGGGTCCCGGTCCGGCTGGCCGATCCGGCGGCGCTCGCGGTGGTCCGGCCCGGCGACCGGATCGACCTGCTCGCCGAGTCGGGCAACGGATCGACGGTGTACGCCGCCCGCGCGCTGGTCCTGGACGTGGCGGCGGCGGACGACGGGCCGGTGCTCTACCTGGCCCTCCCGGAAGCGCAGGCGCGCTCCGTTGGCGCGGCGGCGGCGAGCGCACATTTTGCCGTTATAGTGCACTCTCGATGACTATGTACGAATAGGAGAGGTGCGCCGGTGCTCAAGGGATTCCGCGAGTTCATCATGCGCGGCAACGTCGTGGACCTCGCCGTCGGCGTGGTGATCGGCGCCGCATTCGGCAAGCTGGTCGACAAGTTCGTCGATGCGTTCATCAACCCGCTGGTCCGGCTGGTTACCGGCGGCAACGAGATGAGCGGCACGTGGGAGATCCGGCCGGGCATCGTGATGGACTGGGCCGGTTTCATCAACGCGGTGATCACCTTCTTGATCACGGCGGCCGCGGTCTACTTCTTCGTGGTCGTACCCGTCAACCGGCTCCGCCGGGCGAAGCCGGCCGACGACGCAAGCGACGAGGTACGGCTGCTGACCGAGATCCGCGACTCCCTCAGCCGGGACGGGCGTTAGTCCCAGTGCGGCGGCCGGTCGGCCCATAGCCGCTCATCGTTGGAGTCCGCGCGCTCGCCCCACCCGGCGTCGGTGTCGTCCCGGGTTTGCTCCGGGAGCGCACCATCGTCGTCGCCGATGTCGACCTCGCGGTCCTCGTCAG
>DASRRF010000112.1:0-3256 GCA_035695905.1 Micromonosporaceae bacterium
GGCGGCTGACGACGGCGGCCAGGTAGCGCCCGAGCGCTGCTGGCGGATCGCCCGGTTCGGGCAGCTCGACGCGGCAGGCGAAGGTCAGCCGCCGGTCCTGCGAGCCGATCACCACCAGGCTCTCGTCGGGCCGGAACCCGAGCAGGTGGGGTACGGCGGCGAGCAGGTCGGCCGGACCCCTCAGGCGCAGCGGTGGTCCGGCGGGCAACGCCTCGGGTTTCGTCATGACCACTGAGCCTGGTCGGGGCGGCTACCCGGCGGAAGTGCCCTTGATCAAGATGTGGACAACCCGGCCAAGTTATCCACAGAAGGCGACTTCAGTAGCTGAAGCGCAGCCCGTTCAGGTCGATGCCGTCCTGCCACTCGTGGCCGCGGGCCCTCAGGTCCAGCGTGAGCGTGACACTGGAGAGCACCCCGTACCCGGCGTTGTACAGGCACCGGATCGCGCCCTCGTTGCGGGAGTCCGGCGCCACGGTCAGGTGCGACATACCGCGCCGGCGGGCTTCCCGGGCAAGATGCTCGAGCAGCGCCGTACCGATGCCGTGGCCGCGGTGCTGCCCGCTGACCACAACCGGCTCCACCTCACCCGCACGCCCCCGCAGCAACAGGCCCACCATGCCCACCACACCGTCCTCGGCGTGGTCGGCCACCCAGATGCCGGTCAGGTCGAGCCGGGTCAGGTACTCCTCGAACCCGGCGCCAGGGTCGGTACCGGCGGCGTCCGGGTCCTCGTACAGATCGCGATGGTGCTCGGTCAGCTCGGCCCAGAGGTCGCGGCACGCGTGGTGGTCCAGCGGGCGGTAAGGCCGGATGGTGGCCGGAGCGGATCCCCCGCCGGCGGTGGTGGTCGCGGCCTCGGTCATGGCGTCATGCTTACTCCTGTTTCGCGCCGGATGACACCCCGTTGGCCGAATCCGTCCCACCCGTTAGCCTGCTTGCCGTGGACCTCGCGTACCTGAGGGCGCACCCGCAGCAGCTCCCGACGTTCCTCAAGCACCAGCGGATCCGGGAGACTCCGGTGTCCGGCGGTGACATCGCGGACGCCGCTAGATTGACGCTGGACGATGGCGCTTCGGTTTTCGTGAAATCCTGGCCGGCCGGCAGCGGCGAGATCCCGTCGGGCTTCTTCGCCGCCGAGGCGGCCGGCCTGACCTGGCTCGGCGCGGCCGGCGCGGTGCCGGTACCCGCGGTGATCGCCGAGCTGGGCCAGATGCTCGTGCTGGACTGGGTGGAGCCCGGCCGCCCGACCGCGGCCGCGGCGGAGGATTTCGGGCGGTCGCTGGCCGGCCTGCACCGGGCCGGCGCGCCCGCGTTCGGGGCGGACTGGCCCGGCTACATCGGCCGCCTCCCGCTGGACAACACGCCATCAACTGGGCCGTGGCCGGCCTGGTTCGCCGAGCGCCGGCTCACCCCGTACCTTCGAATCTCGGCCGACCGGGGGGCACTGCCCGGCGCGGACGTCGCGCTCATCGAGCGCATTCTCACCGGCATCGACGGGTACGCCGGAGCCGCGGCCACGGAGCCACCAGCGCGACTGCACGGCGACCTGTGGCCCGGCAACCTGCTCTGGGGCGCGGACGGCCGGGTGTGGCTGGTCGACCCGGCCGCGCATGGCGGGCACCGGGAGACCGATCTGGCGCTGCTGGCCCTGTTCGGCGGGGCGGCCCACCTGGATCGGATCATCGCCGGGTACGACGAGACCTGGCCGCTTGCCGACGGCTGGCGCACCCGGGTTCCCTTGCACCAGCTGTTTCTGCTGCTCGTACACACCGCGTTGTTCGGCGCCGGGTACCGCGACGCGGTGCTGCACGCGGCAACCGCGGTACTCCGGGCCGGCTGAGCGCTGTGGATTGTCGGACCGGGGCAGTACCTTTCTAGGCATGACCGGAGCCGGGCTCGCCGACCGCTACGGGCGCGTGGCCACCGACCTGCGGGTGTCCCTGACCGACCGGTGCAACCTGCGCTGTACGTACTGCATGCCCCCGGAAGGCCTGCCATGGCTGCCGGGCGCGGAGATCCTGACCGACGCCGAGGTGATCCGGCTGGTCCGGATCGCCGTGGAGCTGCTTGGCGTCGACGAGGTCCGGTTCACCGGTGGCGAGCCGCTGCTGCGCCCGGGACTGGTCCGGATCATCGAGGCGGCCGCGACGCTGCGACCGCGGCCACGGCTGTCGCTGACCACCAACGGCATCGGGCTCGACCGGCTGGCCGGCCCGCTGCGCGACGCCGGGCTGGACCGGATCAACGTGTCGCTCGACACGCTCGACCCGGACCGGTTCGCCCGGCTGACCCACCGGCGCCGGCTGCCCGACGTACTGACCGGGCTGCATGCGGCCGCGGCCGCCGGGTTGACCCCGGTCAAGCTGAACACCGTGCTCATGCGCGGGGTCAACGACGACGAGGCGGTGGCACTGCTGCGCTTCGCCCTCGACCACGGGTACGAGCTGCGGTTCATCGAGCAGATGCCGTTGGACGCCCAGCACGCGTGGGATCGCGGCACCATGGTCACCGCCGAGGAGATCCTCGCCGCGTTGCAGGACTCGGTCGTGCTGCTGCCCGATCCGGCCGAGCGCGGTGGCGCGCCGGCCGAGACTTGGCTGGTGGAGGGGTTCACCGACGCCGCCGGCCGGCCCGCCCGGGTCGGCGTGATCGGCAGCGTGACCCGGCCGTTCTGCGGAGACTGCGACCGGACCCGGTTGACCGCGGACGGCCAGGTACGCAACTGCCTGTTTGCCCGGGAGGAGTCGGACCTGCGAACCCCGTTGCGCGGCGCGACCACCGACGAGGAGCTCGCGCAGCGGTGGCGCGACGCGATGTGGGCGAAGAAACCGGGCCACGGCATCGACAATCCAAGCTTCCTGCAACCCGCCCGGCCGATGTCCGCGATCGGCGGCTGATCCGCGTGGGCACGGTGACCGTCCGGTACTTCGCCGGCGCCCGCGCGGCGGCCGGGGTGACCGAGGAAGCCCTGGCCGGGAGCACGCTCGCCGAACTGGTGACCGCGCTGGGGGAGCGGCACGGGGACTCGCTGCGCAAGGTGCTCGCCTGCGCCGCGTTCCTCGTCGACGGGCTGGCCTGGCACGACCGGTACGCACCGCTGCCCGCCGGCGCGACGGTGGACGTCCTGCCACCGTTCGCCGGCGGCTGAGCGATGGTCAGTCTCGGGTTCGCGGCGACGATCGCGGTCGTCACCGGACTGATCCACCTCTACCTGTGGAAGCGGCTGGTCCGGGACACCACCCGGCGCGGGTCGGTC
>DASRRF010000113.1:0-12031 GCA_035695905.1 Micromonosporaceae bacterium
GGGCGTGGGAGGCCGCGACCGCACCCGCGCGCGAGGCGGGGGTACGGGTGGTCCCGCTGCGTACCGGGTTGCCGCTGAGCGCGCACGGCGGGCTGCTCAAGCCGATGCTGGTGCAGTTCCGGCTGTTCGCCGGCGGGCCGATGGGCTCGGGTCGGCAGTACCTGCCGTGGATCTCGATGGCCGACTGGCTCGGCGCGGTGCGCCTCGTGCTGGAGCGCGATGACCTCGCCGGCCCGGTGAACGTGGTCGGCCCCGAGCCGGTCACCAGCAAGGAGTTCGCGCACGCATTGGGCCGGGTGCTGCGCCGGCCGGCGTTCTGGCCGATCCCGGCGTTCGCGCTGCGCGTCGCGCTCGGCGAGTTCGGCAACGAAGCGGTCGCCAGCCAGCGCGTACTGCCCGGGATGCTGACCGCCGCGGGTTACCGGTTCCAACACTCCACTGTGGACGCGGCGCTCCGGGCGGCGCTCACGCCAGCGCCCTGACCAGCGGGGTGAGCAGCGCCCGGAACGCCCTCACATCGGCCACCGCGGCCTCGCTGATGATCACGTGATCCGGCGCCAGCGGCCACGTGCCGATCTGGTCCACCGGTACCACGTCGATCCGCAGCGTGAAGTCGCGTACCCGCCGGCCGAGCTGCTTGCCCACCGCGCGGACCACGTCGTTCGGCACCGGGCCGTGCTGCCGGTCGGTGGTCAGCGCCGCGATGTGCCGCCGCCGGGCGCTCCCCCACTCCAGGGCGTCCCGCCAGCACGCGGCGAGCAGCGGGCGCAACGCAGAGCTGGCCGGTAACCCGAACCCGGGCGGCACGAACCAGGTCGGCCAGTTGTCGGCTACCAACCGGACCCACAGCCCGGCCCAGTCGACGGCCGCAGCGGCGGTGTCGGTGCCGGCCACCATGATCGGCCGTACCTCCGGCGACAGCGGCGGCAGCGCCGGCTCGACCGCGGGCCGCAGCCCCGCCGCGTCCCGCACGTACAGCGCCACCAGCCAGGCCTGCCGCTCGTCGATCCTGATCTCCCAGCTGGACCGCCCGGCGAGTCGCATGTGGTCAGCATGGCCGGGCCGGCGCCGCCGCGCCATTCGCCCCTCAACAGTCACGGAGCTCCGGCGACTGGTTGCGCAGTTGGGCCGCGGGCGAGACGAAGTCGCGGTAGTCCGCGCTACCGGTTGCCGACGGCCGGAACGCGGCGACCCGGTGGCAGTTCTGGAACGCCAGCCGTACGCCGAAGTGCCGCTCCAACCCACCGCGGATCGCGTCCGAGGCGAAGGCGCGCAGCAGCTGGCCGCGCTCCACCTCGCTCGGTGGCGGGGTAGCGTCCTGGGCGAACGGCGCACCCGGAGTCAACTCCAGGGTGCCGACCACCGCGCTGACCGTCTGCCAGGCGTACGGCAGCGACTCCCGTACACACGCGACGAACTCCTCGTCGGAGACGTCGCCAAGGTGTGCCCGTTCGAGCAGGGCGGTGGGAACATCGAGGGACATCGGATCTCCTTTCACAGCTGGGCATCGGCCAGGGCGGCCGGGCCCATGACGAACTCGGGGTCGATCTGGCCGGCCAGGTCCTCGCCGGACCGCTCGTTCGCCCACGCGGTCGCGTTGCGCAGGTGGAACTCGTTGGCCTGCCGGGTGTACCTGGCCCAGTCCTTGGCGCAGCCGTCCACCGCGGCGCGCAGCGCGTCCAGGGCCGCCAGGTTGGCCGGTTCCAGCTCGTCCAGCGGGCGGGGTACGCCGCGCTCGGCCGCCTTCACGTACCCGGACCGGCCGAACCAGGCCAGCAGGTCGTCGCCGACGTGGGTACCCAGGAAGTCCACATCGGACTCGTCATCCACCTTGTTGCCGACAACCTGGACCCGTACCCCGAAGTCGCGCGCGTACCCGACGTACTGCCGGTAGACGCCGACGCTGCGCAGGGTCGGCTCGCAGACCAGGAACGTCAGGTCGAACCGGGTGAACAGGCCCGACGCGAACGAGTCGGCCCCGGCGGTCATGTCCACCACGACGTACTCCCCCGGGCCGTCAACCAGGTGGTTGAGCAGCAGCTCGACCGCACCGACCTTGGAGTGGTAGCAGGCCACACCGAGGTCCTCGGTGGCGAACGGCCCGGTCACCGCGAGCCGGATCCCGCCGACGTCGCGGACCAGCGCCGCGTAGAGCGGGTTCGGCTCGGCCACCCGCAGCAGCCGGGAACCGCGGCCGGGCGGGGTTGTCTTGACCATCACCGCCGCCGAGGAGATGCGCGGGTTCGTGCCCCGCAGGTACTCCCTGATCTCGGGCAGGCGGTCACCGAGCGCGGGCAGCATGACCGCCTCGTCCTCGGTGGCACCGAACGCCGCGGCCAGGTGCTGGTTGATGTCGGCATCCAGGGCCAGCAACGCGGCGCGGCTCGCGGCGACCCGCCGGGCGAACAGCGCCGCGAGAGTGGTCTTGCCGCTCCCGCCCTTTCCGACAAATGCCACCTTCATAACTGGTATTGGTAGTCGTTTTCAACTAGCGAGTCAAGCAAGCCGGAGGCTGGCGTGTCGGGCGGGTATTGGATCTCACCCGGACACCTGTCAGGATGCTGCGATGGACAGCTCGGACGTGCGCGCGGCCGCCGGCGAAAGCATCACGGTGCTTGGCGCGGCAACGGATCGCGATTGGGACCTGCCGGTACCCGACCTCGAGTGGGATGTCGCCAGGGTCGTCCGCCACATGTCCGAGGTCTGCCTGTGGTACGCCGCCGACCTGACGGCCGGTCCACGGGAACTGAGCACCATGCAGATCTCGGTCACGCCGACCACGCCACCGGGCGATCTGGTGGACACCCTGAAGACCTTCGCCGAGGTACTGGCCAGAGTCATCGACGGAAGCGCGCCGGACGTGCGCGGCTGGCACCCGTTCGGGATGGCTGATCCGTCCGGATACGCAGCCATGGCCTGCGACGAGATCCTGGTGCACAGCTACGACGCCGCGCTCGGCCTGGGCGCGGCGTACCAGCCGGATCCCGGGCTCTGCGAGCGTACGCTGCGCCGGATCTTCCCGTGGGCGCCCACCGGCACGGACCCGTGGCAGGCGCTGCTGTGGGCCAACGGCCGCATCCCGCTGCCCGACCGCCCGCGGCTGACCAAGTGGCGCTGGCACTGCGCCCCCCTCGACGAGTGGTCCGGGGAAGCCCCCATCGAGCCCGCCTGACCAGACATTGCTAGGGTGCGGCGAGTGTCGATCGCCACTCAGTCGCCCGCCGACGCGCCACCCGAACCTCACCCGCGGTTACCCCGAATCCGTCGCGCGGATCTGGTCGTCGCCGCGCTCGGCATGGGACTGGCGTTGTGGATCACCGGGCGGATGTGGCTCGACCCGAACGGCCGCGCGATCGGGGTCAACTCCGGCGATCAGGCGCTCTTCGAGTGGCTGCTCTCGTACGGGTCGCACGCCGTACGGCACGGCCACAACCCGCTCCTCACCCACCTGCTCAACGCGCCGATCGGGGTGAACCTGTCGGTGAACACCTCGATCACGGTGTTCGCCGCGGCATTCGCACCGCTGATCTGGCTGGCCGGAGTGCCGGTCACGTTCCTGGTCATCCTCACGCTCAACCTCGCCGGCACGGCGTACGCCTGGTACTGGCTGATCTCCCGGGAGCTGGGC
Organism: Micromonosporaceae bacterium; assembly: GCA_035695905.1. Lineage (GTDB taxonomy): Bacteria > Actinomycetota > Actinomycetes > Mycobacteriales > Micromonosporaceae > EFPC-2. The sequence goes on from DASRRF010000113.1 coordinate 3,629, forward strand.
ACGTCACCGCTGGCGGCCGGGCTCGGCGGGCTGTTCTGCGGATTCGGCCCGGCTCTCGTCTCACACGCGAACGCGCATCTCAACTGGACCGCGCAGTGGCTGATGGTGCTGATCGTCTGGGCCGTCGTCAAACTGGCCGCGCCCGGCCAGGCGGTGCGCCGCGGCGTCGTGCTCGGCCTGCTGGTCGCCGCCGGGTTCTCGGTCGCCGCCGAGGGCCTGCTGTTCACCGCGCTCGCCTGCGTGGTGTTCGTCGCGGCCTGGGTGATTCCACAGTGGACGAAGGTACGCCCGGCGGCCGAGCCGTTCCTGCGCGGGCTCGCGGTCGCCGCCGCGGTGGCCGGGCTGCTCCTCGCGTACCCCCTCTATCTGCATTTCTTCGGACCGCAGACGTACTCCGGGATCGGCTTCGACCAGCGGGTGCACAGCGAGGATCTGGCCGCGTTCGGGGCGTTCCCGGCCCGCTCGCTGGCCGGTCTGGCCGGGCTGAACACCTCGCTGGCGCCGAACCCGACCGAGGAGACCACGTTCTTCGGCCCGCCGCTGCTGCTGCTCGCGCTGGAGTGCGTACACGTGCTGTGGCGGGCCGCGTCCGCGCCGCGCCGGGCGGTGTTACGCGCGCTCGCGGTGACCGGGGTGGTCTTCGCCGTGCTCGCGCTCGGCCCGCGGCTCACGTGGTTCGGCGACATCACGCCGGTACGCCTGCCGTACGCATTGCTGGCCCGGTTGCCGGTCTTCAACGCCGCGCTGCCGGCCAGGTTCGCGCTCGCCGTCACGCCCATCGTCGGCATGCTGCTCGCGTTACTCTTAGACCATGCACGGGTACGGCGCCAGCCGGCGTGGCTGGCCGCGATCGCGGTTGCCCTGCTGCCGTTGATCCCGCTGCCGGTGTTCACTGTGGACAGAGCGCCGGTACCGCATTTCTTCAGCTCTGGTGCCTGGCGGTCCTATGTGGACGCTGGCGGTACCGTAGTACCGGTGCCGCTCCCGTCCGACCTGCTGCCGGACGGGCAGCGCTGGCAGGCCGACGTACTGGCCGGCGACGGCCGCGTGTTCGCCATCCCGGCAGGGTTCTTCCTCGGCCCCGGTGGGCCGGACGGCCGCGGCCGGATCGGTCCGATCCCGCGCCCGACCGCCGAGCTGCTCTTCGACGCGGCGAAAGACGGTGTGGTGCCGGCGGTCACCGATGCGGACCGGGCGCGGGCGGTCGAGGACCTGCGGTACTGGAACGCTTCGATCGTGGTCCTCGCCGACCAGGTGCAGGCCGCTCACTGGCCGGTGCATTACGACGCACTGAAGGCGACCGCGATCGCGTTGTTCGGCCAACCCGAGCGGGTCGACGACGTCTGGCTCTGGCGCGTCGCGGGCTAGGCTGGACGCCGTGACCAGCATCGCGTCCGCGCTCACCGGGATCCGCGCCGGTGTCGTCGACTACCGGACCGCGTGGGACGAGCAGCGCCGGCTGCACGACGCGGTAGCCGACGGCGCGCGCGGGGACACCGTGCTACTGCTCGAGCACCCCAGCGTCTACACCGCCGGCAAGCGCACCGAGCCGTGGGACCGGCCAGCCGACGGTACGCCGGTGATCGACGTGGACCGCGGCGGCAAGATCACTTGGCACGGGCCGGGGCAGCTCGTCGGGTACCCGATCGTGAAGCTCTCGGACCCGATCGACGTGGTCGCGTACGTACGCCGGATCGAGCAGCTTCTGATCGACGTGTGCGCCGAGGTCGGGGTGGCCACCACCCGGATCGACGGGCGCAGCGGCGTCTGGATCCCGGCCGATGACCGAGGCCCGGACCGTAAGGTCGGCGCGATCGGTATCCGGGTGGCCCGCGGCGTCACGTTGCACGGGTTCTCGCTCAACTGCGACTGCGATCTGGGGTACTTCGACCGGATCGTGCCGTGTGGCATCCGCGACGCCGGGGTGACCTCGCTCACCGTCGAGGCCGGCCACCCGGTCACCGTCGAAGCCGTCCTCCCCGTGGTGGAGCAGCGCCTCGGCATGATCGTCGAACGGCACTGATGCGGGGGCCGCTGGCCGATGCATGAGCCGCTGGCCGATGAGACCTGCCCCCCGATCTCTATCTCACGCCCAGATATCGGCCTCCCTCGGCAACCGACTTGCGTCTCGAATCACCCGCCAAGCAGAGGTTGCTCGACAACGGTGATATCTGCTCCTGAGATAGATATCGCCCCCCATGTCTCGCGCCGCAGCGCCCAGGGCTGGGCGGGCGATGCGAGGAGCCGCGCGCGCCGCAGCTAACCCGCGACGCGCGCGTTGACCTCATCCCGCCACGCCAGCCAGTCGTGCACCGGGCCGAGGTCGTATTCGGGGCCGTTGACCCCGAGGGTGAACTGCCGGAAGCCGAGCGCCAGATAGTCGTCCACAAAGGACAGATCGTGATCCAGCGCATCGGGTTCGATGCCCACCGCGTACTCGATCGACGCCGGGTCGCGACTCTCCACTGTGCACCGTCGCTCTAGGACGTCCACAAGGGACACCAGCTCATCAGGCGACGACGGGAACATCGCGTGCCACACATCCGCGTACCGCGCGACCAGTGGCAGTGTCCGCTGTGGACCGACGCCGCCGATGAGTACCGGCGGCCGGCGTACCGGTGGTGGGTTCAGTCGCGCCCAGCGCTCGTCGATGACCCGCAGCGCGTCACCCAGAGCATCCAGCCGGGAGCCACGGGTACCGAACGGGTACCCGTACTCCTGGTAGTCGCGGGCGAACCAGCCGGCACCGATCCCGAAGACCAGCCGGCCGTTGCTGAGCCGGTCCACGGTACGGGCCATGTCCGCGAGCAGGTTCGGGTTCCGGTAGGACGTGCAGGTCACCAGCGGACCCAGCTCCACCCGGGAGGTCAGTGCGGCCCAGGCGGCGAGCATCGTCCAGCATTCGAAGTGAGCGCCGTTGCTGTCGCCGTACAGCGGGAAGAAATGGTCCCAGGTGTAAAGCAGGTCGGCGCCTAGCCGCTCGACCTCGACGGCGGCTTCGCTAAGTCGCGATATGTCCCCATGCTGGGGGTGGAGCTGCACTGCGATTCGGACCCGGCCGTTACGCTCGCTCATGGCCGGCAGCCTCAACCCTCCCACGGTGGCAGAGTCAATGTTCCGGATCGGCGAGTTCGCCCGGTTCACCCGGGTCAGCGTCAAGATGCTGCGGCATTGGGACGAGACCGGATTGTTGCGGCCCGCGCGCGTCGACCCGGCCACCGGCTACCGCTACTACGGGGTTGACCAGCTGCCCCGGCTCAACCGCATCGTGCTGCTGCGCGATCTGGGTTTCGGGCTGGACGAGATCGGTGAGCTGCTGCACGCCGACCTGGACGAGATCTACGCCCGCCGCGAGCGGGTGCTGATCGCCGCGGTCGAGCATGCCCAGACCCAACTTCGGGCGGTACGGGCCCGCCGGGAGCTGATGCGCGGCGGCACCACGCCGGCCGACGTGGTGGTCCGGACGGTCGAGTCGATGCTGGTGGCAACGCTGTCCGGGGGCGCCGGCCAGGATGTCGGCGAGCTGTTCTACCGGCTGGAGACGCACGTCCGCGATCTCGGTGCCCGGGCCGGCCGGCCGCCGCTGACCATCCTGCCCGAGCCCGACGACGAGACGGTGACCGTCGCGGTGCCGCTGACCTGGCTGATCCCGCCCATGGACGGCGGCGATGTGCGGTTGCTGCACGCGGTACCGCGGATGGCCTGCGCGGTGCACCGCGGCGGGTACGGCGGGCTGCCCGGCCTGCTGCAGCGCATGCTGCGCTGGCTGCAGCACGCCGGCGAGCAGCCCGCCGGCCGGATCCGCGAGGTGTACCTGCGCTTCGGCGCCGAACCCGAGCTCGGCCTACCCCGCGCCTACCTGACCGACGAGCGGGCCAATCTGGTGACCGAGCTGCAGGTGCCGTTGCTCACGGCGTGAGCCGGTTCAATGGCCCGCGGAACGTGAGCCGCGTCGCGCTTGGGTCCCGCACAGGGCGCAATCCCGACATCCGGGCGTACGCTGGCCCTCGTGACCCTGGTAGCCCCCGAGGGACGGCGGATGCTTCGCGTCGAGGCCCGCAACGCCGAGACGCCGATCGAGCGCAAGCCGCCCTGGATCAAGGTCAAGGCGACCATGGGTCCGGAGTTCACCCAGCTGCGCGGCCTGGTCCAGCGCGAGGGGCTGCACACGGTCTGCCAGGAGGCCGGCTGCCCCAACATCTACGAGTGCTGGGAGGACCGGGAGGCGACCTTCCTCATCGGCGGCGACCAATGCACACGGCGCTGCGACTTCTGCCAGATCGACACCGGCAAGCCGTCCGACTTCGACGCCGACGAGCCGCGCCGGGTGGCCGAGTCGGTGGCCGCCATGGGCCTGCGGTACGCGACCGTCACTGGCGTCGCACGCGACGACCTGCCCGACGGCGGTGCGTGGCTCTACGCCGAGACCGTACGGCAGATCCACGCCCTACTCCCCGGCTGCGGCGTCGAGCTGCTGATCCCGGATTTCAACTCCGATCCTGACCAGCTCGCCGAGGTCTTCGGGGCGCGGCCGGAGGTGCTGGCGCACAACGTGGAGACGGTGCCCCGGATCTTCAAGCGGATCCGTCCGGCCTTCCGGTACGACCGCTCGCTGCGGGTGCTGACCGATGCCCGCGCGGCCGGCCTGGTCACCAAGTCCAACCTGATCCTCGGCCTCGGCGAGGAGCGCCAGGAGATCTCCCAGGCGCTGCGTGACCTGCACGACGCGGGGTGTGAGCTGCTCACCATCACGCAGTACCTGCGCCCGACGCCCCGGCACCACCCGGTCGACCGATGGGTGCACCCAGACGAGTTCGTGGCGTTGCGGGACGAGGCTCTCGCGCTCGGCTTCGCCGGGGTGATGAGCGGCCCGCTGGTGCGCTCGTCGTACCGGGCCGGCCGGCTCTACCAGCAGGCGCTATCCCTGCGCGTCGGACAGTAGACCCAGCCGGCGGGCTACCGCGGCGGCCTCCACCCGGTTCGTCACGTCGAGCTTTGCGATGATCCGGGATACATGCACGCTGGCCGTCTTGGGCGAAATGTACAGCTCCTCGGCGATCCGGCGGTTGCTCCGCCCCTCCGCCACCAGCCGGAGCACCTCCTGCTCGCGGCTGGTCAGCAGATCCGGCGCGTTCGCCGGGTACGCCGCCGCGCGCAGACCCAGCCGGCGGGCGAGCGTGGCCAGTTCATCCCGCAGCGGTACGGCGTCCAGCGTCGCCGCGATCGCACCGGCCTCGGCGATCGCGTCGGCGGCAGTAGCCCGGTCCCCGGCACCGGCGGCCGCCTCGGCGAGCGACGTCAGCGCCCGGGCCAACTGGTACGGCTGCCCGTCCAGCCGCCAGGCAGCCACCGCGGCCTGCCAGGCGGGCAGCGCCGCCGCGCCCTCGGTGAGCGCGGCGGCCACCTGGGCCGCGTACGCGAACTCGGCCGGGTGTACCGCCGGCAGCGCCGCCGCGGCCGTGCGGATCCGTGCGGTCAGGTCGTCGCCGCCGGGTACCCGGGCCGCCGCGGCCAGCACCGGCCAGGCGTACCGCGGTTCGCCGGGCAGCACCGGATCGGCCAGCGCGGCGCTCGCCGCCTCCAGCGGTTCGCCGGCCAGGGCGATTCCGGCCAGCGCGGCGTCGATCCGCAGCGTGTGCAGCGGCAGCCGGCTCGACGCCACCAGGTACGGCCAGGTCAGGTAGTGCAGCGCGCGGCCGAGGAGCTCGGCGGCGCCGGTCTGGCCGCGGGCCAGCCGTACCACCGCCTGCGGGATCAACCAGAGCAGCGCGTGCGCGCCGACCGGGTCCAGCCGTGCCGTCTCGGCCGCCCGGATGTCGGCCTCGTCCCAGCGGCCCAGCGCGACCAGCGCCTCGGCGAGGTTGGCCAGCAGGAACGCTCCCTTGGAGCGCCGGATGCCGACCCGCGTCGCGTCGGCCAGGCCGCGCTCGGCGACCTCCGCGGACTCGGCGTACCGGCCGACCTCGCACAGCAGGTCGGAGAGGTTGACCAGGGCACGGGCCGACCCGGCGATGTCGCCGGCGTCGGCGGCCATCTCGACGGCCTTGCGCATGTCGGCCAGCCCCTGCTCGACCGGCAGGCTCCGGCCGTACACCCGGCCGGTCGTCAGGGCGGTGTAGACCTGCAGGGCCGTGTCGCCCAAGGATTCGGCGAGCTCGCCCGCCTCCTGCGCCATCCGCGCGCCGGCGGGGCGGTCGCTGAGCGCCAGCGCGGCACCGAGGTCGGCCAGCAGCGCCGCCCGCTCCCACGGATCCTGCACCCGGGCGGCCAGGTCGTACGCCTCGCGGAACTGCTCGACGCCGTCGCTCTTGCCGAACGTCTGGAACAGCCGGCCGCGGCGCTCCAGCAACCGGGCCGTACGCAGCGGCTCCGCCTCCCGGTCGACCTCGGCCAGGGCGGCCTTCGTCAACTTCATCGCGCGCATGTAGTCGCCGGCCTCGACCGCCGCCCACAGCGCGCGTTCCAGCACGTCGAGGTGGCGCAGGCCGGACAGTTCGGTCGGGTTGGGCAGCTGCTCCCAGAGCTCGAGAACCCGGTTCAGCAGGCCGCTCTGTTCCGCGTACGCGTACCGCTGGCCGGCGTGCTCGGCTGCCTGCAGCGCCGCGGTCAGCGCCTTGGGCCGCTCGTTGGCCGCGTGCCAGTGGTGCGCGATCTCGGCCGGTGCCCGCCCGGCGGCGACCAGGTCCGGGGCCGCCTCGATCGCCGCGGCGTACCGGGCGTGCAGCCGGGCGTGCTCACCCGGCAGCAGGTCGTCGTGCACCGCTTCGCGTACCAGGGCATGGCGGAACTCGTACCCGCCGTCCGGGTCGGCCACGATCAGCTGGGCCAGTACCGCGGCCCGCATCGCCTCTTCCAGCTCCTCATCGGGTACGCCGGAAACCGTGGCGAGCAGCTGGTGTGCGACGCGGTTGCCGCCGACCGCGGCGATCCGCAGTACCCGCTGCGCGGAGTCGGGCAGCTGATCCGCCCGGGTGAGGAGAATGTCGCGCAAGGTGTCCGGGAGATCACAGCTGGCGTTCTCTTCGGCGCATGCGGCGAGTTCCTCGATGAAGAACGGGTTGCCCTGTGCCCGGTCGAAGACGTTGTCGATCAGCGACGCGGGCGGCGGTGTGGGCAGCAGGTCGGCGAGGATCTGTGCGGTGCCGTCCCGGTCGAGCCGTTCGAGATCCAGCCGCTGCACGCCGCGAACCCGGTCCAGCTCGGCGATGAACGGCCGCAGCGGGTGGCCGCGGTGCAGCTCGTCCGACCGGTAGGTGGCCACGAGCAGCGCACGCTGGCTGCGGGCGGATCGGATCAGGAAGGCCAACAGGTCCCGTGTCGACCGGTCCGCCCAGTGAAGATCTTCCATAATGAGTACGAGCGGACGCTCGGCCGCGATCCGCTCGAACAGCCTGCCGACGAGATCGAACAGGTGTCCGCGGGTGGCATCGGCCGCCGGCTCCGGTCCGGCCGGAGCAAGTTCAGGCAGGAGTACGGCGAAATCGCGCTCCTGCCCGGCGAACACACCCGGCCCGGCGCGGCGCAGCAGATCCCGCAGCGCGGAGGCGAACGGCGCGAACGGCAGGCCCTCCTCGCCGAGCTGCAGGCACTGGCCGGTCAGCAGGTGTACGTCATCGGCCTTGGCGTACCGGCTGAACTCCTCGACCAGCCGCGTCTTACCGATGCCGGCCTCACCGCCCATCAGCACCGTCCCCGGCTCCCCCGCGCGGGCCCGCTTGAGGGCGTCGCGCAGGGCGGAGCTCTCGGCCTCCCGGCCGATGAGGACGGTGCTGGAGGCGCGGACAGTCACGTGATCGAGCATGACACGCAGCGCCCGTCTTCCCCAGCCACAGTTCCGCCGGTGCCGCAGATCACGGCATGGCCGGCCGGCGTGCTGCCGGTCGGGCGGCTACCCCACCGTGCCCGCCGGTGAACCGATCCCACCAGTGCGCCCGGTGGCGTGGCCGGCTCCGGCGGCTGGCCGACGCCAAGCGGTACTCCGCGGCGGCCTTGCGCAGTTCGGCGGTACGGCTCTCGTACATCTCGAGGGCGATGATCGGGTGGATGGTCTCGTTCATGATTGTCTCCCCAGTTCTGATGTCTTCTTCGCTGACACCTACTTTCGGCGTGAAGGGGGTACGCGGGCATGGGGCCGGTGCCGCATCTTCCGGGGCGTAGGGGGCCTTACCCGCCGGCCGGCGCGGACCCGGCGCGGGTAAGGTCCTTACCCCCTCCCCCGGCGCCACTAGACTTCAGGCATGGCCCAGCAGCAGGAGAAGGTCGGATTCCGCGAGCGGTTGAAGCAGATCGGCACGGTCTTCTCGTTCACCGCGAAGCGGGACAAATGGTTCCTCCCGCTCGTCTTCGCCGCGGCAGTCCTCCCGCTGGCCGTGGTCGTACTCCTGATCATGCTGGGTTGGGGGT
>DASRRF010000114.1:0-4535 GCA_035695905.1 Micromonosporaceae bacterium
CTGTACGGGTCAACGGAAGCATCCTGGGTGAGCATCGCCAACCCGCGCGACCTGCGCCGGGCGGCCACCACCGCGGGGCGACCGCCGCACGGCACCCGGGTGGCCATCGTCGACGACGCCGGGATCGCCGTGCCGCCCGGCGGGATCGGCCGCATCTTCGCCGGCAACGAGATGCTCTTCGAGGGCTACACCTCGGGCACCAGCCGGGAGACGCTCGACGGCCTGATCGCCACCGGCGACCTTGGCCACGTCTCCGATGACGGACTGCTCTATGTGGACGGTCGCGAGGACGACATGATCATCTCGGGCGGCGAGAACGTCTTCCCGTCCGAAGTGGAGGAACTGCTCGCCGGGCTGCCGCAGATCCGCGAGGTCGCGGTCATCGGCGTTTCCGACGGAGAGTACGGCCAGCGCCTGGCCGCGTACCTCGTGCTGCGCGACGGCGAGCGGCTGGACGCCGACGCGGTACGGGAGTACGTCCGGCGTTTCCGCGCGCGGTTCTGCGTACCCCGGGATGTGGTCTTTCTCGACGCGCTGCCGCGAAACGCGACCGGGAAGGTCGTGCCACGGGCGCTGCCACCTTCCCGCTGAGTCCTTCTGCTCTGCCCACGTTGCCGGGGCGGAGCGAGCGGACGGGCGCCGGGGCCGCGCTCTGCGCCGGCGGAATGGGCAGAGCAGATGCGCACCCACACAGGTAGCCGGAGTGGCGGACCGGCCGGGTCAGAGCTAGGGAAAGAGCGTCAGGCCGGGTACCCGGCTCAGGGTGACGAGCTGCTCCATGCTCAGCGGCAGGGCGAGGACGACCGCCCGGTCCGGTTTAGGGTCGGCGAACAGTGACACCATCACCGCGGTGCCGTCCGGGCGGTACAACTCGGCCTGCATGCAGGTTCCGCCGCCGGGCCGGCACTCCGGCAGGACGCCGGTGTAGCCCACCGAGCCATCCGGGTAGGCGTTCGGGCCGCACCATTCCTTCGGGCACACCCTCGGTGGTGGGGGTGGGGCGGACCACACCCGAACCGTGAGCGTAGCCGGGTCATCGCCCCCGGTCAGCGAAGTCTCCACGCGGTAGTCGCCCGCGGCGTACATGCCGAACTCGGCCTGCGGCCAGGTGATATTCGCCGGCATCACGCTTTGCAGAGCCGGCATCAGCGCCGCATACAGCCGCGGGAGAGCCTTGTCCGCCGGTTCGGTCGGCACCGGCGCCGCCGGGTGGCGCAGTCCGGTGGTCGCGGTCGGTGTGCCCGGCGTCCACAGTGGATCCCCCGAGTGCAGCGCGATCGGCACCGCGACGGCCAGCGTAAGGACCGCGACCAGACTCCCGGCGCCGGCAACCATCCGGATCCGCCGGGCGCGGGCGAACTCGTTCGCGACAAGACGATCCACGTCGATACTGGTAGGCGGCGGATCGGCGACCGCGGCTCGCAGCGACTCGGTGACGTTCATCGCAGGTTCCCTTCGATCGGCGCGGCGGAAAGCAGGCGGGCGCGCAGGACGTCCAAGGCCCGGGCGGTCTGGCTCTTCACGGTGCCCGTACTGCAGCCCAGTGCGGCGGCAGTGTCCACTACGGACAGATCGCAGACGTACCGCAGCACGAGTACGGCCCGCCGGCGCGGCGGCAGTTCGGCGAGCAGCGCGATGATGGCCAGCCGATCGGGCACCCCGTCCGGCCCGGTACCTCCACCGCGGTCCGGGATGCTGGCGAACGGCGCTTCCCGGCGCCACGGCCGGCGCCGCTCGTTCAGCCAGGTGCGCAACAGAATCCGTCGCACGTACGCGTCGAGATTGTCTATTGTGGACACGCGACGCCAGTGCCGGAGCAACCGGACCAACGCGGTCGACACCAGGTCGTCCGCGGTGTGCCAGTCGCCGCAGAGCAGGTAGGCGGTGCGCCGGAGCGGATCCAAGTGAGCCGCCACGTAGTCCCGGTAGCCGGCGAGATCGCTCGTCACGCTCTTCAAACACGCGAACCGGGGCGGGAGGTTGCCGCTACGCCACGACCGGATGGCGCAGGCCGGGATGGCCCGGCGGCAGCGCCCGGCGCACCACCCACCAGCTGGCGGCCAGGCACGCCAGCACCAGCGGCCAGGTAAGCACCGTCTGCGCGACGCCGAGCGCCACCACCTGGTCGGCGTACCACAGCGGCAGCAGCACCGCGACCCGGACCACGTACTGCAGGACCCAGACCCAACTACCCAGGGCGTACGCCCGCAGCAACGCCCGGTCCTTGCGCCAGCCGGCCTTCTGGCCCAGCACCAGGCCGACGACCACGCCGAGCAGCGGCCGGCGGACCGCGATGCTGGCCACCCACGCCATCCCGCTCAGCGCGTTGACCGCGATCCTGACCACGAAGAAGTCCGCGGCCCGCCCGGTACGCAGCGCGATGTACGCGGCCAGGGCCACGCCCAGCAATCCAACCACGACCGCCCGCAGCCGATCGCCCTGGGAAAGCCGCCATGCGCCCACCGCGACGGAGACCGCCAGCGCGGCCGCGACGCCGATGCCGATCGACTGGCCACCGGCGAGGTACCCGGCCACGAACGCGACCGGCGGAAGCGTCGCGTCCAGCGCACCGCGGCGGCCGCCGAGCAACTGGGCGAGCGACTCCTGTGGTGCCGGGGCGGCTGGCGTCATGCCGCCACGCTAGGGCACGCTGATCCGCCCCTCAATGGCGGCGAGCGCGACATCCGATCGGTATTGAGCGCCGTCGAAATGCACCCCGGCCACGAGCGCGTAGGCGGCTTCCCGGGCCGAGGCCAGGTCCGGGCCGGTCGCCGTACCCGCGAGAACCCGGCCACCGGCGGAGACCAGCGCGCCGTCACCAGCCCGGCGTGCGGTGCCGGCGTGCAGGATTCCGGCCCGGTCCGCGCCGGTGATGACATCGCCGGTACGCGGAGCCGCCGGGTACCCGTACGCCGCGACCACCACCGCAACCGCGGCTCCGGACCGCCAGCGCAGCGCCGGATGCCCGCCCAGCGTGCCGGTCGCCGCCGCGTACAACAGCTCGCCGAGCGGCGTCTCCAGCAGGGCCAGCACCGCTTGGGTCTCCGGGTCGCCGAACCGGCAGTTGAACTCGATCACCCGCGGGCCGGCCGGGGTGAGCGCCAGCCCGACGTAGAGCAGCCCGGCGAACGGCGTACCGCGGCCGCGCATGACCGCCAGGGTGGGCCGGACCACGTCGCGGAGCACGTCGTCCACCAGACCCGGCGGAGCCCACGGCAGCGGCGCGTACGCACCCATCCCACCGGTGTTCGGGCCGGTGTCGCCGTCCCCGATCCGCTTGAAGTCCTGGGCGGGCAGCAGCGGCAGCGCGGTCTCGCCGTCGGTCACCACGAACAGCGACACCTCGGGACCGGCCAGGTACTCCTCGATGACCACGCGGGCGCAGGATCTGGCGTGCGCCAACGCGGTTGCGCGATCGGACGTGACCACCACGCCCTTGCCGGCGGCCAGCCCGTCGTCCTTCACCACGTACGGCGAGCCGAACCCGTCCAGCGCCGCGGCAGCATCACCGTCTACAGTGGACACCATGGATCGGGCGGTCGGCACGCCCGCCTCGGCCATCACCGCCTTCGCGAACACCTTCGAGCCCTCCAGTTGGGCGGCCGCCTGCGAGGGGCCGAAGCAGGCGATTCCCTTGGCGCGTACGGCGTCCGCCACGCCGGCCACGAGCGGCGCCTCCGGACCGACGACCACGAGATCCGCACCGGTATCGACGGCGAGCGCGGCCACCGCGGTGACATCGGCCAGGTCGACCGGGCGGACCAGCGAGGCGACCGCCGCGATCCCGGGGTTGCCCGGCGCGACGGTCAACGTGGTGACCGCCGGGTCGGCCGCCAGGGACACCGCTAACGCGTGCTCGCGCCCGCCACTACCGAGAAGAAGTACCCGCACGACGTGGAATCCTACGCATATGGGAGCAACTCGTGCCGGACCACGTTCTCGTCCCGCCCGGGACCGACGCCGACCACGCTGACCCGGGTGGTGCACAACTCCTCGATCCGCTCGACGTACCGGCGCGCCGCGGCCGGCAGGTCGGCCTCGGTCCGGGCCTTGGAGATGTCCTCCCACCAGCCGTCCAGCTCCTCGTACACCGGCCGGACGTGGTGCAACGCGGTCTGCGTCATCGGCATGTCGTCCACCCGCCGGCCGTCGATCTCGTACCCGACACAGATCGGCACCTTCTCCAGCCCGCTGAGCACGTCGAGCTTCGTCACCACCAGGTCGGTGATCCCGTTCAGCCGGACCGCGTAGCGCGCGACAACCGCGTCGAACCAGCCGCACCGCCGTTCCCGGCCGGTGGTCGTACCGTACTCGTCGCCGATCTTGCGCAGATGTGTGCCGTACTCGTCGAACAGCTCGGTGGGGAACGGGCCGGAGCCGACCCTGGTGGTGTACGCCTTGGTCACGCCGATCACCTTGGTGATCGCGGTCGGCGGGATCCCGGTTCCCACACAGGCCCCGCCCGCGCTCGGGTTGGACGACGTGACGAACGGGTAGGTGCCGTGGTCCAGGTCGAGCATGGTGGCCTGGGCGCC
>DASRRF010000115.1:0-10592 GCA_035695905.1 Micromonosporaceae bacterium
GAACAGAATTCTGGTGGGCGCACGATGCCTTAGTTGGCCGATGCTTCTGCTCGGATTCCCGCTGGCCGTCCTGGCGCATTGCGGGCTCGCGATGCGCCGCGCCCGGCAAGGTCAGTTGAGAGCCTTTGCGGCCGGGGTTCTGCGGGGGTTGCTGGAGGCCCGAACCGCGCGACGGATGTGGCTTGGAAACCGTTTTGGCGTCCGGACTCTCGTGCGCTACGTGACATGGAGAGATTGATGGGTGGTCCCGCGGCCGTGGATGACTGGTGTGTCGTGACGGTTACCTTCAACTCAGCCGCCGTCCTAGCTCGATGTTGGGGCGGTACGTCGAAGCCGTTCGACTGGATCGTTGTCGACAACGGGTCCGGTGACTCCTCGCCGGATGTCGCCGAGCTACTGGGTGCGCGCGTGGTGCGCTTGCCGCGCAACGTCGGTTTCTCCGCCGCGAACAACATCGGCGTTCGTGAGTCCACCGCACAGTATGTCCTATTTGCCAATCCAGATCTCAATGTCTCCGGTGACGGGCTTGGCCGCCTGCAGGCGCACCTCGACCAGTACGGAGGACTCGTCGCTCCGCAACTGCTCTCGTCAACCGGCGAGGTGCAGCCAAACGGGCGGGGCTTCCCGTATGTCACGGCCAAGTTGGGCAATCGGAACCTCTGGCCGTTGTCACGGCTGCACGCGTCGTACAGGTTGATTGCGCTGCCGGGAACCAGTACCTGGGTCGCCTGGACGATCGGCGCGGCGGTGGCCGCGCGGCGCTCCGATTTCTTTGCACTGGGTGGGTGGAGCGAGCGGTTTTTCCTCTACTACGAGGACGCCGAGCTCGGCTTGCGCGCGTGGCGCAACGGACAGCCGGTGGCGGTGTTGGGTGATGTCCGGTGGACCCACCACTGGGCGCGCGCGACCAACACGTTCAGGTGGTCACCTGCGCACACTCGCGAGTTGATCTCTGCCAATGTGTTTTATCGCATGTTTCCGGAGTTCATCCTCGGTATCCCTAACGTGCGGAAACGCCACGCTCTTGCCGCAAGTCGGCTCGGGTTGCCCGTCCATCGGGTCAGCGCCGCGCCTGGGTGAGCGGTATTCTGAGGCCTTCAAGTTGCGTCAGCCGGGTGGATTCTGCGCGCACGGGGAGAAAGTTGAATGAAGACGGCAATGTGCGGCATATGCTCGCAGACGGTCGGCTGAGCTGATCTAGGATGTCCTGGTTCGAGCCCGCGACGCAGGTGGCCGGCCCTGGCGATGACAACGCCTTAGCAGTACCCCATCAGCGTTTGGTGACCGCAGATCCGCCGGGCCGGACGCAGGACCTGCCGAACATGCCGGGCGGGTCCGACGCGACGCTGGTCATTCCTCGCGCCGGGTCCGCGACCGCACGACGGACCCGACGGCTTCGGGCCTGGATGGTGACACTCCCCGTTGACATGGTGGCTCTTGCCGCGCCGTTGCTGTGGTCGCGCGGGTACTGGCGGGGAACCCTGTTCGCGACCGCACTCACCGTCGCGATCTTCGCCGTTGGTGGACACTACCGCGGCCGGCGGCACATGAGCATCCTCGATGAGCTGCCGAGCCTCGTGGGTCGGTTGCTGGCATCCGCGGCGATCGTCGCGGTCATCGCATCGATGCGGCACGACTCGGTTGCTTACGTGGGTGAATTCCTCCATACCGTCGCGATCTCCGCAGGTCTGGTTCTCGTGGGCCGGGCTATCACTCGCAAGGCTGTGGTCTCCGCGCGGCGTCGACGCTGGGTCGAGCATGGCGCCATCATCATTGGCGGCGGCCCGGTCGGCGCGGAGCTGGCTCGGTTGTTGCGTCGTTACCCACAGTACGGCCTGCGTTTCGCCGGGTTTGTGGATGACGACACCGCCGGACACCGGGACAGCGAACTCCGGCCGTGGATCGGCCGGCTCAACAACCTTGGCGACCTCATCAAGGCGACAGAGTCCGACGTGGTCATCGTCGCCGACGTGAACTGTCCGGAGTCCAGGCTTGTGGATCTGGTCCGGCTGCCCGAGTGCATGGAGTGTGACCTGTGGGTGGTGCCCAGGTTGCGCGAATTCAACCGCGGCGGTGGGATGGCCGACCACATCGGCGCAATCCCGGTGGTCCGCATTGCCCGCCCGACCTTCAGCGGCCCGAAGTCGATTCTCAAGCGGGCCTTCGACATCGTCTTCGCCGCGCTCGGGCTGGCGATTCTCAGCCCGGTTCTGGTCGGCTGCTTCGTTGCTGTACGCATCGATGGCGGCCCGGGTGTCTTCTTCCGCCAGCGTCGCGTCGGCCGGAACGGCAAATCATTCAGGTTGGTCAAGTTTCGCACGATGAAGCCGACCGACGACATGGAGTCTGAGACCACGTGGTCGGTGGCCGCGGACGCCGGGGTAACCGTGATCGGGCGTTTCCTTCGGCGTACGTCACTCGACGAGTTGCCGCAGTTGTGGAACATCCTGCGCGGTGACATGACATTTGTCGGTCCGAGGCCTGAGCGGCCATTCTTCGTTGAGCAGTTCTCCGCCGAACACCCGGGCTACGAGTTGCGCCACCGGGTACCGGTCGGACTCACCGGGCTGGCGCAGGTCAGCGGCCTGCGGGGAGACACGCCGATCTCGGATCGCGCCCGGTTCGACAACTACTACATCGAGAACTGGTCGTTGTGGTTGGATATCAAGGTCCTGGTCCGCACGTTTGCTGAAGTCTTCCGGGGCGGCGGCCAGTAAGCAGCATTCACGCGTTGCTTCACGCCTGATGACCGGGTGAGCTGGCCGGTGCCAGCCGCATCCACCGCAGGCTCGCCCTCAAGCCCTTGCGCACTAATGGCGCCAGCGGGCGCTCCACGAGCCGGTGCACCGCATACGCCAATGCCAGCACCCCTGCCACCGTGCAGCCAAGAAGGAGCAACGCTGGAACCCGGTGGTGGAATTCGTGGATGACCGCGTGGCTGAACGGTTTGTGCAGGAGGTAGACCGGGTAGGTCAACGCGCCGATATGGACCAGTCCGCGCCAGCGCACCCGGGACAGCCAACCGAGTGTGGCGGCCAACATGACGAGGTAGAACGTCGTCATCAATGGCAACGCCGTACCGAAGTTGACGCGCTCGCCCACGCCAACAAGCTCGTTGATCCGGCCGTCGAGCGACGCTGCGCCGAGAAGCCACGATACGGCGACCAGGCACCAGAGCAACGGATCGGGTCCGAACCGGTACATCAGGTGGAGCGCGATGCCGGCGACGAAATAGGACGCGTATCGGGGCTCCAGCAGAATTGTCAGGTGCTTGTCGCCGGTGGCCAGTGCGATCTGTGCGCCGGCCAACCAGACGACACAGAAGACGATGGCGCGGCGGTAGCTCAGGCCGAATAATATGACGAACGTAAAGAGGAAGTAGAACTTCAACTCCACCAGCAGCGTCCAGTACACGGAATCGATGTGCGGATAGCCCAGCAGGCCCTGCAGCATGGCGAGATTGACCAGGACTTGTGGCGTGGTGGGGGGCTCGCCCCACGGCAACGATGCTAGGAGAGCGGTAGTAGCGAGGACTGCCAACACATACGCGGGCATCAGGCGGGCAAAGCGGGATACAAAGAAGTCGGCGACCGTGCGACCCCACGCGCTCATACAGATGACGAAGCCACTGATGATGAAGAAGAACTCGACTCCCATCCACCCGTACCGGAAGAACTGCCGGAACGGATAGGTGAAGAGCTGTCCGGTGTCCGCCTGCCACACGTCCGACGGCGCCACCACGTGGTACCCGAGCACCAACGCGGCGGCCGCGAACCGGAACAGGTCGATAACGTGGAGACGCCGGCCACCGACGTGTGTGAGCGGGACCCCTTCCTGCGGTGGGGACGCGGTCACCTCAACGGACGCGTCCACCGATCTCCCGTCGTCGTATTCAACGGTGTGCCGCAAGCGCCATCAGCCGGGGCGGCGACCGAAGGGTACGCCAATCGGTGCGGTGGTGTCAGACCGGTCTACGCATGCCGGGCCCGGAACGTGCCGGGCGGGCAGCCGGCGGTGCGGTGGAACAGCCGGCCGAAGTGGGTCTGCTCGGGGAAGCCGAGCCGCTGCGCGATCGTCCCGGCCGGCAGGTCGGTACACGCCAGCAGTCGCTTGGCCTCCAGTACCACCCGGTCGTCGACCACCTGCTTCGCGCTGCGCCCGGTCACCGCCAGGCAGGCCCGGGTGAGCGTACGCACCGAGCACCGCAGCCGGTCCGCGTACTCGGCGACCTGGCGGGACTCGGCGAACCCGCGCTCCACCTCGCGCCGGAAGCGCACAAACGCGTCCACCTCCGCGGCCGAACCCGGGTACTCGTCGACCGGTCGTACCATCGACACGCGCAGCACCAGCGTGGCGAGCTGGTGCCGGAGCAGGTCCTGAGCGGCGGAGCCGCGGTATCGCCGGCTGTCCACCACAAGCTGGCTGACCTCGTCGATCACCGCGTCCTCGTCCTCGCCGGCGAGCTGCCAGCAAACCGGGCCGAACGGGTCGTCGGGTGCGCCCGGCAACTCCGGCAGGTACCCGACCGGCCAGGTGACCAGCACCGCATCCAGGCCCGGCTGCCCGCTGAACCCGGCGACCTGGCCGGGCCGGGCCCACAGCAGGGTGCCGGCTCGGCATGCGTACCGGGCGAAGTCGATCTGGTGCTCGCCCCGGCCGGCGGTGACCAGCATGAGCAGGTGGCGGTCCAACCGGACGGCCTGCCGCGGCTGGCCGGCAAGCGTACGGGTCTGCACGGCCGGTGGGGCAGCCGTGCCGCGCGGGTGACCGATATCGATCATTGCCGTGGAGCATAGGCCCTAGCTCAGGCGTACGCACGTCGGAGGTGAGACCGGTTCAGGACATGTGGCGTTCAGGCCCGCACGCGGGCCGCGTGCCGGCGGGCCTTGGCCCGGTTGCCGCAGATCGCCATCGTGCACCACCGCCGCTTGCCGTGCGGGTTGACGAACAGCCAGCCGCAACCCACCCCGGGGCATACCCCGACCTTGTCGGCCTGCGGCGATACGAGCAGCTCCGCGCAGGCCCGGACGACGGCCAGCAGCGGCAGCTCGGCACCGAGCGAGTCCGGCAGCCGCGGCACAGCGGGTAAAACCCCGGCGGACGGGACCAGTTCCGCGGCGCCGGCGGCCCGCCGTACCTCGGCATTGACGGCGGCCCAGTCGGACGGCCGGGACGTTCCCGCCAGCACCGCGTAGAGCGCACTGCGGAACGCCAGCGCGCGGTCCAGGACGGCGGCACCGCCGGCATCGGACAACGCGGTCGGCAGGTCGTGCCGGCGGGCCCACTCCGCGAGGTGGGCGTAGCTGGTCAGGTACTCGTGCGGGACCGGATCCGCCCACCCGGCCCGGGTGTTGCAGAACTCGAGGACCGGGTGCCCGGCCTTGGCGACCAGCACGGGCAGGTCGACGGCAACCATGTGTACCTCCCGCGGGGTGCCCTCCCGATGCTAACCTCTGCCACGCCATCCAACGGTTAGGCATCCAGGAGGTAACGTGCCGCTCGTACCGGCTCTCGCCTGGGCGCGGCTGCGCCACCGGCCGGCCCGGTGGTTGCTGGTCTGCCTCGGCGTCGCAGCCGCGACGATGCTGCCGGTACTCGCTGAGGGTAGCGCCGGCCTGGTGGCCGGGCAGGCCCTGCGGCACGGCATCGAACAACTGGCACCCGGGCAGCGCAGCCTCATCGTCTCGTTCCCCGGGCTGCGCTTGGGGGACGATGAGCTGGCCCAGATGGACCACGCGGTACGGGACCGGCTGGCCGCCCTGGCCGCCGGGCCGACCAGGGCGGAACTGCTGTTCCGGCGGATCGCTGACCCGTCCGGCGGCACGTACTTCCTCGGCGCGGCCGACGAGCTGTCCAGCGCGGTCCGGATCACCGAGGGCCGCGCCCCGGCGTCCTGCACCCCGCAGCGCTGCGAGGTCGTGGTGATGGGCGACGGCGACCCCCGGCTCGATCCGGCGCTCGGCATCGTGGTGGTCGGCCGGGCGGTCCGTACCGACCCGCTGCTGCTGACCGGCACGTTCGACCCCGGGCACGACGCGCCGCTGCTGCTCGCCGACGGGGTGGACAAAGCCCAGCAGCTCGCCTCACTGGAGACCTTCGGGCGGTCGTACGGCTGGGTCACCCCGATCGACCTGGACCGGGTCGGCGCGCTCGGGGTGGACGGGTACCTGGCGCGCAGCGCGGACGTGCACGACAACCTGTGGCGGATCAAGCCCGGCCTGGTGCTGACCGCGCCGGACGACGTGCTGCGCGCCGAGGACGCCCGGGCGCGGCGGTCCAGCCGGCGGTTCGCGCTGCTCGGCGGCGCCGCGACCGCACTGCTGCTCGGCTTCGCCGCGATCGGGGCGATCGGGCTGCGCCGCGACCACGCGGCCGTCACCGAGCTGCTGCGCCGCCGGGGCGCGCGGCGCGGGGTCCAGCACACCCTCACCGCGATCGAGTCGGCCACCCCGGTCATCCTGGGTACGCTGGCCGGCCTGGTCGCCGCCGGTGCGGTCGTGGCGGCCCGGGCGGCCGGCGCGGGCCTGCCCGGTTGGCCGTCCACTGTGGACGCTCTCGGCGCGGCCGCGGTACCGGTGGCGATCGGCGCGCTCGCCGCCGGTGTCGTGGTCGCGGTGACCCGGGCCTGGCCGGCCACCGCGGCCTCGGGTACCGCCTGGCGGGCGGTGGACGTGACGGTACTGGCCGGGCTCGCGGTCGCCGGTCTCGCGCTGGCCCGCGGTACGGTCAGCGCGGCCAACCTCGACGAGCGGACCGACCCGTTGCTGCTCGCCCTGCCGGTAATCGCGGTGGTCTGCGGCGGCCTGCTGGTCGGCCGGGCCTGGCCGGTACTGACCGCGGCGGTGGCCCGGCTGCTCCCGCACGGCTGGCTGGCCCCGCGGCTCGGACTGCTCGGCGCGCTGCGCCGACCGTTGCGCCCGGTCGCGACGGCGGCGTTCCTCGCCGCGGCCACCGGCATCGTGGTGTTCGCCGGCGCGTACCAGGCCACGCTGCGCCAGGGTGCGGTGGACCAGGCCGGGTTCGCGGTCCCGCTGGATGCCCGGGTGTCGACCGGCCCGAACCTGGAACGCCCGCTGGAGGTGGCCGCCCCGGAGAAGTTCGCCGCGGCGGCGCCCGGGGTCAGCGTGCATCCGGCGCTGCGTACCGGTGCCGGGGTTCCGATCAACGCGGCGGAGTCGCTCGGCGCGGACGTGATCGGGGTGGATCCGGCCGCGCTACCGCTGATCCGGTCCTGGGCGGACATCGCCGGCCCGGCCGACCCGCAGGCCATCGCGCGGCTGATCACCGTACCCGTGCCGACTCCGGCCGGTGTCGAGGTGCCGGACGGTGCCCGTACCCTCGCGATTCCGGCCACCGGGGACGCCGAGCCGGTGACCGTGACCGCCTGGCTGCGCGCCGGTGACGGGCGCGACGCCGGGCTGGCGTTGCGCGCCGACGGTGGCCGGCTGGTCGCGGAGCTGCCGGCGTTGCCCGCGCCGGTACGGCTGTTCGCGCTGACCCTGGCCGAGTCACAGGACTACGCGACGCACCACCAGCACCGCATCGGCGAGGGCGGGATCGAGACCCAGGCGCTCGCCGGCACGCTGCGGCTGGGCGCGCCGGCCTTCGACGCGCACCCGGCGGCCGGGGCGTGGGCCGGCTGGCAGTCCACCGGCGCGAAGGTCGACGCCGGGGCATCCGGCCTGGCCATCTCGTACGCGTTCGCCGGCGCGCGGATCGTGGTACGGGCCGGCTCGGCGGCCGCCGCGCCGGTGCTGCCGGTCCTCGCCGACCCGGTGACGGCGGCGCGCGCGGCCGCCGGCACGTTGCAGCTGGTGGTCAACGCGAACGCTCCGTTCACCGCGCAGGTGGTCGGTGTGCTGCCGCGGTTCCCGACCGCCGGTACCCGGTTCATCGTGGCGGACGTGCACGCTCTTGCCGACGCGCTGGACGCGCGGGAACCGGGTACCGGCTCCATCGCCGAGCTGTGGCTCTGGGCGCCGGACGGCCAGCAGGCAACGCTGACCGGCGCACTGACCGCGGCGCCCTACGACCGGCTGCGGGTCGACCTGCGCCAGGTACGCCAGGACCAGCTGGCCAGCGACCCGCTCGCCCGCGGTGCCGCCGGGCTGCTCACCTCCAGCGCGGTGCTGGCCCTGCTGGTCGGCCTCGTCGCGCTCGTGCTGCTGGTGGTCGCCGAGCGCCGGGACGAGTCGGCCGAGCTGTACGCGTGGGAGAGCGACGGGGTCGCTCCGGGCACGCTGCGCATGTCGCTGTTCGCCCGGGCCGCCGCGATCGTCGGGATCGGTGTGCCCGGCGGGCTCGCGGTCGGCCTGGTGCTCTCCGCGGTGACCACCCGGCTGGTCACGCTGACCGCGGTGGGTACCGCGCCGACGCCGCCGCTGACCCTGTCGGTCGGCGCGGGCTGGATCGCCACGGTCCTCGCGGCCGCCGTCGTGGTCGGGCTCGCCGCGGCGGGCTCGGTCGCCGGGGCGTCGCTGCGGGAGAGCCTGCCCCGCCGCCCCGAGGAGGTGTACTCGTGAGCGCTGTGTCGGCGCACGATGTGTTCTGCCTCTACCCGACACCGCGCGGGCACGTGGCGGCGCTACGCGGGCTCACCCTGGACGTGGCGGCCGGTGAGCGGGTCGTCGTACACGGGCCGAACGGGTCCGGCAAGACCACCCTGCTGCGCGTGCTGGCCGGCGAGCACGCACCGAGCGCCGGCAGTGTCGCGGTGTGCGGGGTGGACCTGATGGGTGCCCGCGAACGGGACCGCTCCGCGCTGCGGGCGTACCGGCTCGGCCGGGTAGACCAGCACCACGCCCGGCAGCTGCGCCCGGAACTGTCCGTTGTGGACAATGTGGCACTGCAGCTGCGGGTGGCCGGCTCCCGGGTGGCCCGGGCCCGGACCCGGGCCGGTGACCTGCTGGACCGGCTCGGCCTGGGGCACCTGGCCGGTCGCCGCCCGGTGACCCTGTCCGGTGGCGAGGCGCAGCGGGTCGCGGTCTGCGCGGCGGTCGCGCACGAGCCGGCGCTGGTACTGGCCGACGAGCCCACCGGCGAGCTCGACCGCGATGCCGCGGACGCGGTGTACGACCTGCTCTCCGACGTGGCCGCGGCGTGCGGTGCGGCGCTCGTCCTGGTCAGCCACGACACCCGGGCCACCCGGGTGGCCGACCGGGTGGTCCGCATCCGCGACGGCCGGCTCAGCGAAGAGTGGACGCCGGCCGAGGCCGGCAACGAGACGCTCGTGGTCGACGATCGCGGGTGGGTGCGGCTGCCCGAACCGCTGCGGGTCCGCTCCGGGGTTACCACGCGGGTACGGGCGGCCGCCGCCGACCAGACGATCGTGCTGTCCCCGGTCGGCGCGGCGCCGGCGCGGACCGACGCCGTACCGCAGCCGGGGCCGGCGGCGTACGGCCCGCAGATCGCCGAGCTGCGCGGGGTGACCGCGCAACGGGACCGGCGCCTGGTCCTCGACGCCCAGGAGCTGCGGCTGCGCCGGGGCTCGCTGACCGCGGTACGGGGACCGTCCGGCTCCGGCAAGACCACGCTGCTGCGCATCCTGGCCGGGTTGGAGCGCCCGGATGCCGGCAGCGTGCTGGTTGCCGGGGTTGACCTGGCCGGGCTGGACCGCAGCGGGCTCGCCGCGCTGCGCCGGGGGCAGCTCTCGGTGGCCGGGCAGGGCATCGCACTGGTCGAGACGCTCGACGTGCCCGGCAACCTGGAACTCGTCCGGCAGGCACGGGGGCTGCCGGCCAGTTCCGATCTCGTAGACGGCTGGATCGCCGAGCTCGGGCTGACCGGCGTACGGCACCGGGCGGTCCGGGTACTCTCCGGCGGCGAGCGGCAGCGGGTCGCGGTGGCCCGGGTACTCGCGGTCGAGCCGGCCCTGGCCGTACTCGACGAGCCGACCTCGCAGCAGGACGAGGCGAACGCGGAGCGGATCGCGGCGGTCCTGCTCGGCGCGGCGCGGGGCGGGATGGCGGTGGTCGCGGCCACCCACGACCCGCTGCTCGTGGCCGCCGCGGACACCGTGTTGACCCTGGGGTAGCCGGGTAGGTCAACCTGGTAGCGTTGCTCGCGCCGGTACACCCACGCGAGAGAGATCGCGGGCCGACCCGCCCGCGGCGCCGAAGGGGCAATTCCTCCCCGGAACCTCTCAGGCAAAAGGACCGCGAGGGTTAGGCGACTCTGGAGTCGGCGACGACAGAGGGGGAGGGCCGCGTGTCGGACCTCACCCGCTGGGAGTACACCCGTGACCGGAGAGTTTGCCGGACGTCATATCGGTCCGTCCGAGCCTGTCGTGCGCCGGATGCTGGAGACGGTGGGCTACGGCTCGGTCGACGAGCTGATGGACGCCGCGATCCCCGAGGTAATCCGCTGGCACGGCACGCTCGACCTGCCGGCCGCCGCCTCCGAGGCCGAGGTGCTCGCCGAGCTGCGCGAGCTGGCCACCGCGAACCGGCCGTACGTCTCCATGATCGGTCTGGGCTACTACGGTACGCACACTCCCGGCGTCATCCGGCGCAACGTGCTGGAGAGCCCGGCGTGGTACACCGCCTATACGCCGTACCAGCCGGAAATCAGCCAAGGGCGACTGGAGGCGTTGC
>DASRRF010000116.1:0-7910 GCA_035695905.1 Micromonosporaceae bacterium
AGCGCGATGATGGCCGACACGGTCGGCGGTTCGTCCGAGCCACCGCAGTCGGTCATCATGACCCGCAGGCTGCCGACGACCACCGTGTAGATGAAGCCGTCGGCACAGGTGCCGGACGTGGGGCGGCGCGCCTCGTCGGCCAGTCGTGGGGAGGCGAGCAGCCCCTGCAGCTTGTCCCGCTGTGCCGCGGTCAGCGAGCCGACCTGTTGCGTACCGCGGGTTCCGTTGCCGTACGTCCAGTGCCCGTCCGTGGCCACCACGAGCGTCTCGTCCACCCCGATGAAGCCGCCGGTACGGTGCACGAACACGGCCTGCCGCTCGCGCGCGGCCGGAGTCGTTGGCCGTACGCCGGTCGGGGTGACCGGCGGCGCGGTTGGCGTGGCGCCATCGGTGGCGGCCGGCGAGGAGTTCGGGCCGGGCGCCGCCGATGGCGCTCCGGAGCAGCCGGCGAGCACGATCACCGCGGGCACGACCACCGCGAGCACCCCGGCGGTGCGGAACCTCATGCCATCGATTCTGCCCGAACTCCTAAGAACATGCTCACTTGAAGGCGCCGAGCCGGTGATACGTGTAGCTGGGGAAGATCTTGGCCAAGTCGGCGACGCCGAGTCTCGTCGAGAGCATCTCACCGAGTACGTCCCGGTAGTCGTTCGCGCCGGCCAGGTCGCCGTGGTCGAGCGCGGACTCCGCCAGGCCGGGCCACTTCCCGTGTACCTTGCCGCCGGCCAGGCCGCCGCCGAGCAGCAGCATCACCCCGCCGTGGCCGTGATCGGTGCCGGCGTTGCCGTTCTCCTCGACCCGGCGGCCGAACTCGGTCATCGTCACCAGCGTGGTGTCGGTCAGCCCCGCACCGAGGTCCGCGGCGAACGCGGCGAGCGCGGCGGCGAAGTCGGTGAGCAGCCGGAGCATCTCGCCGCCGGTGACCGTACCCAGTCCGGTGTGCATGTCCCAACCGCCCACGTCGATGGCCGCGATGCGCAGGCCGACCTTCGCCTTGATCAGGCGGGCCACGTCCCGCAACTGGTCGGCGAAGCCACCGCCCGGGTACGGGATGGCCGGGTCGTACGGCGTCTCGGCGATCCGCCGGGCGGTACCGAGGGACTGGATGGTTGCGGTGGCCTGGGCCGCGAGTGGGTGATCGAGTCCGGTGTAGAGCGCCTGCAATGCCGCCATCGTCTTGTCCCGCAGCCCGCCGGAGACGTCCAGCCGGAACTCCTGTACGCCG
Organism: Micromonosporaceae bacterium; assembly: GCA_035695905.1. Lineage (GTDB taxonomy): Bacteria > Actinomycetota > Actinomycetes > Mycobacteriales > Micromonosporaceae > EFPC-2. The sequence goes on from DASRRF010000116.1 coordinate 1,226, forward strand.
CGCAGGACCAGCTTCTCGCTCGAACCGACCAGCGAGCGTGGCAGCGACGAGCCCTCGGCGATGGCCCGGAACGTGGTACCCGGACCGATCGCCGCCAGTACCCGGTCGAGCCAGCCGCTGCCGACCGCGACCGAGGCCGCGCCGCGCTCCAGGCAGTCCTGTGCCTGGAAATGGCTGCGGCTCACGTCCGGCGACGCCACCGCGTGCACCGCGGCCATCTGGCCGCTCTTCCAGTACGGGTAGAGCGGCTGCAGCGCCGGGTGCAGGCCGAATCCCCGGTCACCGGCGAGCAGTGTGCCGGCCGGTACCGCGATATTGCGCCGGGCGCGGTAGAGGTTGCCGTCGAACGCCGGCACGATCACGGACAGGCCGTCCATGCCGCCGCGTAGGAACACCACGACGAGGCTGCGCTTGTCCGTCGCCGGGTCGCCGAAGGCCACCCGGGTGGTGGCCAGCTGCGCGCCGAGCGCGGCCACGCCGACCGCGCCGGCGCCCGCGATCACCCGCCGCCGGGTGAAGCCGCGCCGCCAGCGGTCCCGCTGCTCGGCCAGCGCGCCGGTGACCTGCTCGGCCTGCCGGCGTACCGCATCGTCCACTGTGCTCGGTCGAGTGTCCATGTCAGCGCAGCCCGTGGTAGACGGAGTCGAGCAGCAATGCGGCCAGGTGCTGGACCTTGCCGCCGAGTGTGGCGTCGCGGATCTTCGTGGCCTCCTGCGCGGCGAGGAAGCCGAGCAGCGCCTGCTTGTCCTTGGCCCCCAATGGTTGGAAGACCAGCCGATGGGCGAGCGCGTCGAGGTACGGACCCACCGTGCCGGGCCGGTTCGACACCAGGTACTCGGGCTTAGGCGTACGGACCCCACGGTAGCGGCCCTGTACCACCGCACGGTGGGCGTTCCACAGGCCGAGCATCGCGTGCGCAGAGCCCCAGGCGCGCGCGACATCGGGGTACCCGTTGGGCGGTCCCCAGTTCAACGGCGCCTGGCCGAGCCGCTCGGTCTGGTAGTACATGTCCTTGACCGCCTCCGGGGTTCCGGTGTCCGGTTCGAGCCCGAGCACCCGGGCGGCCGCGACGAAGTTCTCCAGCGGCCGGCGGGTCTTCAGGCCGGTGGCGATCCAGAACTCCTGCGATCGGAACAGGATCTGCAGCATCGGTGCGACCGCGGACCCGTTGTCCAGGTACGCCTTTGCCAACCGGTCCACAAGGGACGCCGGTGGGTTGTCGGCCACGAAGCGCACGGCGAGCTTGCGGGCCACGTTCTTCGCGGTCGCCGGGTGCTTGGCCAGATAGGTGAGGTACGCATCGCCGATGGCGAGCCCGTCCTTGGCGGACTTGTTGTCGCTGGTGAACTCGAGCACCTTCACCTTGCCGGTCCAGTGCCGGCGGGACTCGTAGGTGAACAGGCCGTTCTCATCGACCGTACGCCCGGTCATCAGGTACGCGCTCTGCCGTACGTCGATCTCGGTGTACCCGCCTTCGATCCCGACGGTGTGCAGCTCCAGCAGCTCCCGCCCGTAGTTCTCGTTGACCGAGCGCTTGTGCGAGTCCGCGTTGTCGAGGTACCGCATCATGGCGGGAGCGCGGGCCGAGGCGAGCAGCATGTCGCTGAACCGGCCGAGCGCGTGCTTACGGACCACCTCGCGGTCGAACAGGGTGCGGTTGTCCCAACCGCCGTCGAACGGGTTCTGGATGTTCAGATGGTTGGACCAGAAGTCCACCATCACCTCGAACAGCTGCCGGTGGCTCCACACCTGCCGGGCCAGCGTGGCCCGGCCGAGCTGGTACATCGCCTCGTACCGGTCGTTGTCCTTCAGCGTGGTACGCAGTTCCCCGATGCTCATGCCGAGCATCGGGAACTCGCCGAGCGCGCGGTCCATCGCGTCGTCCGGTACGGATCCGGCGTCCAGCTGGCTGTCCAGCCAGGCGTCGATGCCCATCCGGCGCAGCTCGGCGACGTCCGGCGCGGTCGGCCCGAACGTGGCCCGGCGCAGCAGGTGCAGCACCGGATCGCGGTCCAGCGGGGTGGGGAACCGGGGCGTGGCCTTCAGCGCCGCCGCGGCCGCCTTTGCCGGGGTGTCCGCCAGCCCGCTCGCGCCCAGATCGACCGCGCCGCCCTGGACGTAGCTGGAGTCCCGGTCGGCGTACCCACCGGCGTCCCGCGGGGAGCCGGGGCGGGCGTGCCGGTCGGTCAACCCGTCCTCGCCGAGCAGGATCGCCGCGGTGGAGCCGATTCCCGCCACCGCGACGGTACCCGCGCCGAGCGCGACGAGCATCTGCCGGCGGCTGCGGGTCAGCCGGCGCAGCACCGACCGGGACCGGGCCAGGGACCGCGTCCGGCGCGCCGGTGCCGCCGGATTGTCCACAATGGAGGAATCTATTCGGTCTGTGGTCGACACCCTATGTCACGCTCCGCTGCCTGTTGACAACCGTGTGAGGAGAGACGGATCGGTAACATTCGACGTCAGCACCCTAGCGGGCACCGCGCGCTAGCGTCCAGATATGGCATCAGCGGTACGGACAGAGCGGGCCGGTCCGGTCAGCACGGTGATCCTGGACCGGCCCGGCGTACGCAACGCGGTGGACCGGCAGACCGCGCAGGATCTCGCCGACGCGTTCCGCGCGTTCGACGCGGATCCGGCCGCCTCGGTGGCCGTGCTGTGGGGCGCCGGTGGCACGTTCTGCGCCGGCGCGGACCTGAAGGCGGTCGCCCGCGGCGACGGCAACCGGGTGGCGCCGGACGGGGACGGGCCGATGGGTCCGACCCGGCTGCGGCTGACCAAGCCGGTGATCGCGGCGGTCGCCGGGTACGCCGTCGCCGGCGGGCTCGAACTGGCGCTCTGGTGTGACCTGAGGGTGGTCGAGCAGGACGCGGTCTTCGGCGCGTTCTGCCGGCGCTGGGGGGTACCGCTGATCGACGGCGGCACGGTACGGCTGCCCCGGATCGTCGGGCTGGGCCGGGCGATGGACATCATCCTCACCGGCCGCCCGGTCGACGCGGCCGAAGCGCACCGGATCGGCCTGGCCGACCGGATCGTCCCCTCTGGACAGTCGCGGGCCGCGGCCGAGGCGCTCGCCGCCGAACTGGCTCAGCTACCGCAGGAGTGCCTGCGGCAGGACCGGCTCTCGGCGTACGGGGCGATCGGCCGGAGCATCGACGACGGACTGGCGATCGAGTACGGGCACGGCCTGCGGTCGCTCGCGGCCGGTGCGGTCGAGGGCGCGGATCGGTTCGCTAAGGGAGCCGGTCGGCATGGCACAAGCATCTATGGCCATGAATGACATCGGCCGAATGGGTAGAGTTTTACTCGCTGAATGGCTAGGCTGAGCTAACCGTATGGGTAACGCGCACAGAGTGGATGTGTTGCACAAATCGCCAGAAAATCCGCGGATCGTGTGAGGAGGGGCCGTGGTAGCCAATCGGCAGATGTCCCTTACCCCGCAACGCCGTACCGCAGACGACAACGCCACGCAGATCCTGCGTACGCTGTCGGTCCTGCCGCAACAACACCCATCCCGGCCGGCCATGCGGCAGCAGGCGATCGAGGCCTGGTTGCCGCTCGCCCGGCATCTCGCGCACCGGTTCAGCGGGCGCGGCGAGCCGGTCGACGACCTGGTGCAGACCGCCACCATCGGGCTGATCAAGGCGATCGACAAGTTCGACCCGCAGCGCGGCGTGGAGTTCGCGGCGTACGCCGTACCCACGATTGTTGGTGAGATCAAGCGGCACTTCCGCGACCTGACCTGGGACGTCCGGGTGCCGCGGCGGCTGCAGGAACTCCGGCTGGTGATCGGCGAGGCCGCCGGCACGCTGGCCCAGCAGCTCGGGCGCTCGCCGACCGTCGCGGACCTCGCGGCGCACCTGACCTTGAACGAAGAGGCGGTCATCGAGGGGCTCGAGGGCGCGCGCGCCTACCACGCCGTCTCCCTGCAGACCCCGGCGGCGACCGGCGACGGCGGTACCGAGCTGGGCGACCTGCTCGGCGCCGAGGACAGCGACCTGGAGCTGGCCGAGCTGCGCGTGGCGCTCGCCCCGGCGCTGGCCACGTTGACCGAGCGGGAACAGCGGATCCTGGTGATGCGCTTCTACGGCAACATGACCCAGTCACAGATCGCCGAGCGGGTCGGCATCTCGCAGATGCACGTCTCCCGGCTGCTGGCCCGGGCGCTGGGCAGCCTGCGCGGCGAGCTGACCGAGGCCGGCGCGGCGGCCTGAGCCGCGCTCGCTACGCTCGGGGAGTGTACCGACTGCTGTCGCCACCGTGGCTGGTGCGCCACGCGGCGACGCTGACTCTGGTCGCCGCGTTCCTGGCGCTGGGTTGGTGGCAGCTGGGTCGGGCCAGGGCCGGAAACACCCTCAGCTACGCGTACGCCGTGCAGTGGCCGCTTTTCGCCGCCTTCGTGGTCGGCGTCTGGGTCCGCGAGGTGCGGGCGGCACTCGGTCTGATCACCCCGGCCGCGGCGCCCGAGGAGCGGGTCCGGCCGGTCGTGGTGCCGTACCAGCCGGCGGCCCAACCCGCGGTCGAGGATGCCGAGCTGTCCGCGTACAACGACTATCTCGCCTGGCTGTCGGCGCATCCGGACCGGCGGCCCAGCGACTACCACCGGGGAGACTGAGCCGATGCAGGGTGCACTTCGCCGCTACCGGGTCATCGCGTACGTCGTCGGCGTACTGCTGCTCGTGCTCGTGTTCGTGGCCATGCCGCTGAAGTACCTGGGCGACCGCCCGGGGCTGGTCGAGGTGGTCGGCCCGATGCACGGATTCGGCTACATGGTCTATCTCGTGCTCGCGTTCGATCTGGCCCGGCGGGCGCGCTGGGACCTCGGCCGTACGGTGTTGTTCCTGCTCGCCGGCACGGTCCCGTTCATGTCGTTCGTCGCCGAGCGCAAGGCCACCCACCTCCTGCAGCCGGCCAGTGCAGTCCACTATGGAGAGACAACCGGGTAGGCCAACGCGAATGGGGGATGGCCCGGGGTTGCCGGTACCCGGCATGATGGAAGGACCCCTCGGGCAGGAGTGTCGATGCAGCGACGCGTTCGGGTCACCGTCCTCGCCGGCGGCATCGCTGCCGCTATCGTCTCCGCGGTCGCGGCGGTAGTGCTGAGCCCGCCGCCCGCGCGGCTATTGACCAGCGTCGTTGTCCTGCTCGGCGTCGGGTTCGCGCTCGGCCGGGTGCTGTGGCCGCGCCTGGTCTGGGTCACCCGGGCCGGCTCGGTCCTCGTGCGTGTCGGCGGCAGCGTCCTGTTCCGCCCGGGCGGCATCGAGGCGTATCGCTACCTGCGGGCCCGGCGGGTTCCGCGGATCGGCCGGCCGGTGCCGTTGACCCGGCCGTACCTGGTACCCCTTGAGCTTCCGCCGCCCGGGCTGCTGATCGGCCGGGACGCCGAGCTGCAGGATGTGCTCGACTATGCCGAGCAGCCGGCCGCCGGCCCGCGGGTGGTGGTCATCCACGGGCCGGCCGGCATCGGCAAGACGACCTTGGCGATCAAGGCGGCACACCTGATGGCCGCCCGGTACGCCGACGGCGTGCTGTTCGCGTCCCTCGCCGGGTTTACCCTGCCGGCCTCCGGTGCACGTCCGGACGCCGCCGCCGACCCGCCGGACCCGCCCGGCGAAGAGCTGACCGGCACCGTGCTGGGCGCCTTCGTGGAGTCGTTGCAGGGACCGGGCGATCGGGTGCCGTACGGAAACGCGGCCCGGCTGGACCGGTTCCGCGAGCTGACCGCGACCACGAAGCAACGCGTGCTGATCGTGCTCGACGACGCGCCGGGCGTGGACGCGGTGCTGCCGCTCATCCCGGCCGGGCCGGCCGGTGCCGTGCTGATCACCTCGCGCGACCCGTTACCGGAGCTGGAGCCGCAGCTGTCGCTGTCGCTCGGACCGCTCGGCGATACCGCCGCCACGCACCTGCTCAAGATGGTCGTCGGGGCCGAGCGGATCGAGCGCGAGGAGACCGCGGCGCACGCGATCGTGGAGCGCGCCGACGGGCATCCGCTGGCCCTGCAGCTCGCCGCCGGCTCGCTGGCCAGCCGCGGCGGATGGACGCTGAGCGCGACGGTGGAGCGGATGAGCCAGTTCCGCCGGCCGCTGATCGGCGCCGGGGGCTCACCGTTCGCCGGCGCTCTCGATCTGAGCTACGCGCTGCTCACCGAGGAGGAGCGGCGGGCGGTCCGGCTACTCGGCCTGCTCGACGACCGGACCTTCGCGCCGTGGATGCTGGCCGCTCTGCTGGAGGCGACCGAGAAGACCGCGTGGCGGGTCAGCGCCCGGCTGGTACACGCGCGGCTGCTGGAGGACGTGACCGACGACGCGACCGGGGTGACCGCGTTCCGCGTGCTGGAGCACGTCCAGCGCTACGCGCGCGCCCGGCTGTACGCGGAGGCCAGCGAGCAGGAGTGCCAGGCGGCCCGGCGGCGGCAGCGATCCGCCGAGCGGATGCGGGGCGAACACAGTCCGCGGACCACGTTGCGGCACATCGTCTACCCGGAGTTGGAACGCGGGTTGCTGTCCCGGGCGCTCAACCATGCCCGCGGCGCGTTGGCCCAGTCGCGGGAGAATCTGGCCGCCGCGCAGGGCGCGCTCGGGGAGGGGTCCCGGCTGACCCGGGCCCGGCTGGTCGACCTGCAGGAGAGCAAGGGTCTGGCGCTGGCCGCCCTGGCCGAGGTGCTGGCCGAGCTGGGCGGGGTGCA
>DASRRF010000117.1:0-4921 GCA_035695905.1 Micromonosporaceae bacterium
CGCCGGCCTCGATCGGCGTGGCCATCCCGTCGACTTCGATTACCCCGGCGCCCTGCAGGATGAGGAAGGCCTCGTGCCCGGCGTGCACGTGCCGGCCTTCCGGGTGGCTGCGTTCGCCGGCCGCGTACCGGCTCATCCCGCCGCGCTCGATGAGGAACGAGCCACGCAGCTCGGCGAGGCTGAGCTTCTTCATGGGCTGCCTCCGACAGTAGTTCGATGTGGACGGTGCGCCCACGGGACGCCGAGTTCGGAGAAGAGCATCCGGCGGTCGGCCGCCTCCCGGACCACCGCGTCGATGCCGCGGATGGCGACCAGCCCACCGTCCAATCTGGACAGGAATGCTGGGTCGAGGTCCGCCGGTGGCGGCGCGGCCAGCAGCGCCTCCACCACCGCGGTGAAGGGCGCGGTCCGCGCCAGCGGCGCCAGCAGGGGTACGGCGGCAGGCGCGGCGCGGTGTTCCAGCAGGTTCTCCAGGAGCCCGATCCGCCCGGGTACCGCCACCGCCCGATCCTGTCCCGGCAGGCGCAGCCGATCCGTCGGGTACTCCAGAACCGCCGGTCCCGCGGTGCCGTGCACGGTGACGTCACCGGGCAGGAACCCCTCCGCGCAGAGCGTTCCAGCCACCATGATGGACAGTCCATAGGGGAGGGTGAGCCGGAGGCATCCGGTGTCCTCGACCTCGATCCCCCTTACCCGGTAGCGCTCGACCTCCAGCGTGCCGCCGGCGGCATCGGTCACCGCCAGCGCCTGCATGAGTGCGTGTGCGAGTGGGTTCACCAGCGCGCCGTCCAGCCCGCGGCGGCCGGCCCACGGCGCGCGGGTCCAGTACCCGTCAGTCCGCTGCCAGGCGGCCGCCGCCGAGACGCCGGTGACGGTCCCCAGTCGACCGTCAACCATGGCCTGCCGCAGCTCCGCGAGCGCCGCGGAGCCGAGCGCCTGGAAGCCGACCTGGCACGCCCGGCCGGTCTCGGCCAGCGCCCTGGCGAGCGCCCGGTGCTCGGCGAGCGACAGCACGGGTGGCTTCTCCAGCAACAGGTCGGCACCAGCGTGCACCACGTCGACCGCGATCGGCAGATGGCTCGGCGGAGGCGTGCAGATCACCACCACGTCCGGTCGGGCCTGCCGCAGCATCTCCCGGTGATCGGTGAAGGTGCCGCAGCCGGGCGGGATCGGGGCGCCGTCGGCGGCCGGGATCGGCTGAACGTCGCAGAGCGCCACCAGGCTGAGCCGGCCGGCGTCGTGCAGCGGGGCGATGTGCCGGCGGTGCCAGAGCCCGTGGCCGCCGGCGCCGATCAGCGCGATGCGCGGAGCCTCGCTCATCGCAACACCCCGGACACGCCGTGCCGGGTGAGTACGGCCAGCCAGTCCGCGACCAGCCTGCGTACCACGGGGTCCTCGGCGAACTCGGCCGGGAACACCGAGCGCAGGCCGAACAGCGCGTCGACGGTGTCCGCCGGTGTCGCGGCGCGGCGGGCCAGCGCGGTGCGGATCGGGTCGGCCAGCGGGTCGTCCAGCGGCAGCGGGCGCCCATCGTCCGTACGGCCGGCCACAAAACGCATCCACGCCGCGACGACCAGGGCGGCCCATCGGGGTTCGGCGCCGGCGGCCCGCCGGTCCAGCATCGTGTGCAGCACCCGCTGCGGCAGCTTCTGCGAGCCGTCCATCGCGACCTGTAGGGTCCGGTGCCGGATCCCCGGGTTGGCGAACCGCTCCAGCACCGACTCGCCATACTCGTCGACGGTCACGCCCGGCGGTGGGACGAGACTCGTGGCGATGTCCTCGGCGAGGAACCGGCCGAGCACCTCGCGCATGCCGGGCAGGTCGAGTGCGTCCGCGATGGTCTCGCAGCCGGCCAGCGCGCCGAGGTACGCCAGCGCGGAGTGCACGCCGTTGAGCGCCCGTAGCTTCAGCCGCTCCCACGGGGCGACGTCGCCGGTCAACACCGCGCCGGCGACGTCCCAGGCCGGGCGCCCGCCGGGGAAGGCGTCTTCAATGACCCATTGGCGGTACGGTTCCGCGCCGACCGCGACGTGGTCGACCACGCCGAGTGCCGTGCGCGCCTGGGCGAGCGTCTCCGCTGTGGTCGCCGGAACGATGCGGTCCACCGTGGTGCTCGGGAATGTCACGTTCTGCGCGACCCAGCCCCGGTCGGCGCCGCGTACCAGGTCGAGAGCCTGGCGCACCAGGTTGCCAAGCCGGCGGCCGTTGTCTGGCAGGTTGTCGCAGCTGACCACCGCGATCGGCCCGGTGCCCGCCCGTGCCCGGGCCAGCAGCCCGCGCACAAGAAGGCCAGGAATCGTCCTAGGTGGACGGTCGGTGGTCAGGTCGCCGACGACCGCCTCGTCACGACGTAACGCGCCGGTGGCCGGGTCGAGCCGGTATCCCTTCTCGGTGACCGTCAAGGTGACCACCCGGATTGCCGGGTCGGCGAGCAGCGCCACGACTGCATCGGGGTCGCTCGGCGCGTGCCGTACGCCGGCCAGCGATCCCACCACCCGGGCCTGGGTACCCTCGCCGGACAGGGTCACCACGCTGAACAACAGATCCTGAGCATCCAGCCGCTCGACCACGTCGGTGGAGCGCGGAGCGACCGCGACGATGCCCCAGTCGCCGCCGGCCTTCGCGAGCGCCTCCTCGGTGTACACCGCCTGGTGTGCCCGGTGGAATGCCCCGACTCCTAAGTGGACTATTCCGGCCGGTACGGCGCCGGGCCGGACCAGGGGTCGAGCCGGCGGCGGGACCTGGCCGAGAGTGCCGAGCCCGAGCGTGGCGAGCCCGGCCGTCACGCCCACGCCGGGCCGTCCGGGAACGCATAGCGGGCAATGGACTCCGGTCGCATGGTCACGCTGTAGCCCGGCGCGGTGGGCAGCCGGTAGCGCCCGTCGATGACCCGTACCGGGTCGACGAAGTGTTCGTGCAGGTGGTCGACGTACTCCACCATCCGCCCCGGTAGTGCGGTACCCACCCGCAGGTAGTCGAACATGGATACGTGCTGTACGTACTCGCACAATCCGACGCCGCCCGCGTGCGGGCAGACCGGCACGCCGAACTTGGCCGCCAGCAACAGGATCGACAGCACCTCGTTCACCCCGCCGACCCGGCAGGCGTCCACCTGGCAGACCCCGATCGCCTCGGCCTGCATCAGCTGCTTGAAGATGACCCGGTTCGCCGCGACCTCGCCGGTGGCGACGAGCACCGGAGCAACCGCTTTGGCGATCCGGGCGTGACCGAGGATGTCGTCGGCGTGCGTCGGCTCCTCTATCCAGTATGGACGGACGGCGGTGAGTCGCCGCATGGCGGCGATCGCCTCGTCCACGCCCCACACCTGGTTGGCGTCCATCATCAGTAGCGCGTCCGGCCCGATCTCCGAACGGATCAGGCCGGCCCGCCGGACATCGTCCTCGATCGGCCCACCGACCTTCATCTTCACCGCCCGCCAGCCGTCCGCGTACGCCCGGCGGGTCAGCGCCCGGACCTTGTCGTCCGGGTAGCCGAGCCAGCCGACCGACGTGGTGTACGCCGGGAAGCCCGCCGCGGCCAGCTCGCGCTCCCGGTCGTCCAGCCCGACCTCACCCTTGGCCAGGATGGCCAGCGCGTCCTCCGGGGTGAGCGCATCGTTGATGTGGTGGAAGTCGATGGCCCGGACCAGTTCGGCGGCCGGCATCATGGCGAGCAGCCGCCACATCGGCATGCCGGCGAGTTTGGCCCGCAGGTCCCAGACGGCGTTTACCAGCGCGCCGGTGGCCATGTGGATGACGCCCTTCTCCGGGCCGAGCCAGCGCAGCTGGACGTCGGCGGTGAGCGAGCGCCAGAAGGCCACCGGCTCGTCGAAGATCTCCTCGACGGTACGGCCGACCACGTGGTGGGCCAACGCCCGGATCGCCGCGCAGGTGATCTCGTTGCCCCGGCCGTTGGTGAAGGTAAGACCCGCGCCGGTGACCCCCGCGTCGGTACGAAGCTCCACATAGGACGCCGAGTAGTCACCGCGGTTGACCGAGTCCGATCCGTCGCCGGCCGCGGCGGTCGGGAAGCGTACGTCGTGTACGTCGGCGGAGAGGATCCTCGTCATCGTTGGCCAATCTTGAACACCCGGCGGGGGTGGTGGTACGCGAGGTCCGCGATCGTCTCGGCCGCCTCGTCCAGCGGCAGCCGGTGCTCGGCGACCAGCCGGGCCAGGAACCCGGCGTCGACCCGGCGGGCGACGTCGTGGCGGACCGGGATCGAGCAGAACGCCCGGGTATCGTCGACGAACCCGGCGGTGTTGTAGAAGCCCGCGGTCTCGGTGACCGCCTCGCGGAAGCGGCGCAGCACCTCCGGCGAATCCAGGAACCACCACGGCGCGCCGAGGTACATCGCGGCGTACCCGCCGGCGAGTGGGGCCAGCTCGCGGGTGAACGTGGTCTCGTCCAATGTGTACACCACCAGTCGCAGCCGCGGGTCGTTGCCGTACGCCTCCAGCAGCGGAGCCAGGCCGTGCACGTACTCCGTGGCCTGCGGGATGTCCCCGCCGACGTCGCGCCCGTGCGTCTCGTGCAGCCACCTGTTGTGGTTGCGTACCGCGCCCGGATGCAGCTGCATCACCAGACCGTCCTCAATGGACATCCGAGCCGACTCGGTCAACATGTGGGCGCGGAAGGCTTCGGCATCCTCCGCGCTGGCGATGCCGCGCAGCCCGCGGTGGAACAGCGCCGCCGCTTCGGCGTCCGGGAGCACCAGGGTACGGGCGGTCGGATGGCCGTGGTCGCTGGAGGTGGCCCCGGCGGCCAGGAACGCCTGCCGCCGGGAGCGCAGCGCGGCCAGGTAGCCCGGGTACGACGAGGTGTCCTCGCCGGCCACCTCACCGAGCCGGGCCACCCGGTCGGCCCAGCCGGTCCATTCCATGTCCACCACGTCGTCCGGCCGGAACGTGGTTATCACCCGG
>DASRRF010000118.1:0-8826 GCA_035695905.1 Micromonosporaceae bacterium
CGGGGGACAAAGGCCGGGCGCGGCCGTGTCAACGAGTTGCCCCGCCCACCTCGTCTGAGCGGATAGAGGGGGAGTGGTGTGACCTTCGAGGAGTACGTACTCGCGCGGGGTCCGGCCCTGGTGCGGTTGGCCCGCCTGCTAGCGCGGGACACGCACCGGGCGGAGGACCTCGTGCAGGACGTGCTGGCCCGGGCGTACCCGCGCTGGCGGCACATCATGCGCGCCGATCGGCCGGATGTGTACGTACGCCGGATGCTCGTCAACCTCAACAACTCGTGGTGGCGCCGGCGCAACAACCGGGAAGTGGTGCTGGGGTTCCCAGTGGACGGGCCGGCGACCGGTGACCTGAGCGCCGAGTCGGCGGACCGGGACGCGATGTGGCAACTCGTCGCGACCCTGCCGCCCAGGCAACGTGCCGTACTCGTGCTGCGCTATTACGAGGATCTCGATGACACGACGATCGCGGAGATCCTCGGATGCTCGCCCGTCACCGTACGAACCCATGCGATGCGGGCGCTCGCGGCGTTGCGTACCCGAGCGCCCAGGCTACTGACTGAGGAGCCGGCGCGATGACCGACGACATGGAGACCCGGCTGGCCGCGGCCATGCGGTTGCGGGCCGAACACGAGGTGGACGCGTACTCGCTGCTCGACGGCGCGCTGACCCGGGGGCGTGAGCGGGCTCGCCGGCGCCAGCTGGGTACGGCGTTCGGTGCCGCCGGGGTGGCCGCGGCGACCGCGGCTGTCCTCGCCGCGTCCTCGCTGGGGCTGGGCGGCGGATCGGCTCAACCCGGCGCATCGGGTTCCGCGGTCGACACAGACCTCGCGCGCGGTGCTTCGGCACCCACCGGGTCTCCGCCGGTTCGCGGTTCGTACCCGTTGCCCGCGGTACCGGCCCGGTCGGGTACGCAGGGCGCCGCCGCGCGCCCCGATCTGGTCGGCACCGACCCGACCACGCTGCATTTCGGGGTACGCCCGTTGGCGCTGCCCGTCGCGGGCGCGCAGTGGCAGGTGATGGACGCGGTGGAGTCGGTCGACTTCGCGATGACCAGCGGGACCGGGGCTCCCGGTCACGTCTCGGTCAGCGTGGCCCGCGGCGCCGCACCCGATCCGGTTCGGTCCGCCGCGATGGCGACATCCACGCCGCGGTCCATCGACCGGCCGGTCCAGGTGGGCGGGCGGACGGCCACGCTGACGATCACGACGAGCGGTGAGTATGTCGAGCGGATCGTGCGCTGGGCTCCGGTTGACGGGGTCGGCGCGGTAGTCAACGCGGTCATGGTCAGCGAGTCCGAGCTGCTCGAGGTCGCGGGCGCGGTGCGCTTCGACAGCGCGTCCGGTTGCCGGGTACCGGTCCGGCTGGGCGCGCTTCCGGCGGGCGCCCACCTCGCCGAGTGCTCGATGTTCCTCCCCGGTGTGGCAGGGCAGCCGGTGACCAGCTCGGTCGTGCTCACCGGACCCGGCGGTGCGGTGTCGGTGCAGACCGACGCGCCGGTGGCGGCGCCGCAACCGACCGCGTCAACCGTCCCTACGCCGCTGGCACACGGCTTGGGTGGCGCCTGGATGGACGGCGGCGACTATCTGATCGTCTCGGGTGTCGACCGGGTCTGGGTATCCGTGTCGGCCGCCGGGTCGTACGGGCGTGACGCGATCGGTCTCGTCGCCGGCGGGCTCGCCGCCGCGGGCGATCCGGCGAACCCCGGTAGCTGGCCGGTGGACCCGACGAAGTAGGAACAATTCAGCGTCCTCACCCGTGATTATCAATCCGATTGCGGGTGAGGACGTTTCGATCGTCCGTACCCTGGGCATGTGAGCCCGCGTCGCCACCATCGCCGCACCGATGCGGCGCAGCCGTACGGCGACGGACCGGCCCGCCGGGGCGTTGAGGGCGTTGAGTCGGTGCAGGAGTGGCGCGACGGGGAATGGATGGTTCGGGGCATTGCCGGTGATAGCACGACAAAGACCTACCGGTGCCCGGGCTGCGCGCAGGAGATCCGGCCGGGTACGGCGCATGTTGTCGTGTGGCCGGTCGAGTGGTGGGGCGACGAGAGCGATCGCCGGCACTGGCACACCGGGTGCTGGCGTGCTCGCGATCGGCGTTCGCCAACACGATGAGCGGTCACGGCGATGCGAGGGAGACACATCCGGTGAGTGGTGCGATTAGGACCAACTCGATCCTGCCCGCCCGACGGCAGGACATCGAGCTGCACACCGCGGACGGGCTGCGCCTGGTCGCGGAACTCGCCCTACCGGCTGATCGCGATCCGGTCGCCACCCTCGTCTGCCTGCACCCGCTGCCGACCCACGGCGGGATGATGGACAGCCACGTGCTGCGCAAGGCCGCGTGGCGGCTGCCGGCCCTGGCCGATCTCGCGGTCCTCCGGTTCAACACCAGGGGTACGGAGAGTACCCGCGGGAGGTCGCAAGGGGCGTTCGACAACGGGGTCGGCGAGAAGTACGACGTACTGGCCGCGATCGAGTACGCCGAGTTCGCGTCGCTGCCCGACATCTGGCTGCTCGCCTGGTCGTTCGGGACCGAGCTGGCGCTGCGGTACGGCTGCGATCCGGCGATCAGCGGGGCGATCCTGCTCTCCCCGCCGTTGCGCATGGTGACCGGGGCCGACCTTGCCGTCTGGGCCCGATCGGGGAAGCCGGTCGTGGCATTGGTACCCGAGTTCGACGACAACCTGCGCCCCGCCGAGGCCGAGCGGCGGTTCGCCGCGATCCCGCAGGCCGACGTGATCGGCGTACCCGGGGCCAAGCATCTCTGGGTGGGCGACGCGGAGACCGTACTCGACGAGGTGGTCCGGCACGTGGCACCGGCGTGCTACCCGTTGCCGCGATCGTGGTCCGGCCCGGTCGAGTACGGGGACCCGAGCGCGTACGCGGACCGTACGGTCGCGGCTTTCGCGGACGTACCGCTACCGCCGTCGGCTTCGAGCCAGTAAGCCAGCCAAAGCGGCCGAACGGTTGACTCGCAAGATGTCCGATGTGGACGTTTGTGCGGGTGATAGTCACTGACTCAGTCAGATCAGCGACAGTACTCTTCCGCCATCGCGGCCGATACTCTGTGCGGAACCTGCCGGCCGGCACGGCTTACTCCGTGCGGCCGGCGTACACATTGGAGCGTGGGGGAGGGGCGGCATGTCGCGACGTCGCGTCATGCGGTTGGGCCTGGTGGGGGCCCTACTCGCTGGGGGGCTTACCAGTGTCCTGTTGCCGTTGCACACCCGGCCGGCCGCGGCGACCACGCTGCCGTCGGGCTTTCAGGAACAGATTGTGTTCTCCGGGCTCACCCAGCCGACGAACATGGAGTTCAGCCCCGACGGCCGCGTGTTCGTGGCGGAAAAGGGCGGGAAAATCAAGGTGTTTGACGATCTCGCGGACACCACCCCCACGGTCTTCGCCGATCTGTCCACGAATGTGCATAACATGTGGGACCGCGGTCTGCTCGGACTCGCCCTGCCGCCGAACTTCCCGACGAACCCGTGGGTGTACGTCCTCTATACCTATGACGCTCCGCCGGGGCAGGTCGCGCCGGTCTGGAACGACGCGTGTGCGGATGGCAACAACGGCACCTGCGTGGTCACCGCCCAGCTGTCCAGACTGCAGGCCGCCGGCAACGTGATGACCGGCAGCGAGCAGGTGCTCATCCACGACTGGTGCCAGCAGTACCCGAGCCACTCGATCGGCGACCTGCACTTCGGTCAGGACGGCATGCTGTACGTGACCGGCGGCGACGGCGCCAGCTTCAGCGGCGTCGACTACGGCCAGCTGGTGAGCGCGTCCAACCCGTGCGGCGACCCGCCGGGCGGTTCGATGATGCCGCCGAGCGCCGAGGGCGGTGCGCTGCGCTCGCAGGATATCCGTACCACCGGTGACCCGACCGGGCTGGACGGCACCGTGCTGCGGCTCGACCCGACCACCGGCGCGGCCGCGGCCGGCAACCCGAACATCGGCTCGGCCGACCTCAACACCCGGCGCATCGTGGCGCACGGCCTGCGCAACCCGTTCCGGTTCACGATCCGCCCGGGTACCAACGAGGTGTGGGCCGGCGATGTCGGCTGGAACACCTGGGAGGAGATCGACCGGCTGCAGAACCCGACCGCGCCGACGACGAACTTCGGCTGGCCGTGTTACGAGGGTGCCGGCCGGATGTCCGCGTACGACAACGAAGACCTGACCCTGTGCGAGACCCTTTACACCGCGGGTACGGCCACCGGGCCGTACTACACGTACAACCACAGCGCCAAGGTGGTCTCCGGTGAGTCGTGCCCGACCGGCGGCTCCTCGGTCACCGGTGCGGCGTTCTACCCGACCAGCGGCGGACCGTATCCGGCCGCGTACCAGGGCGGGCTGTTCTTCGCCGACTACTCGCGCGGCTGCATCTGGGCGATGCTGCCGTCCTCACCTGGTGGCCTGCCGAGCACCTCGAACATCATCACGTTCGGGGCCGGCGCGGCGAGCCCGGTGGACCTCGCCGTCGGCCCGGGCAGCGAGCTGTACTACGTGGACCTCAGCGGCGGCACGATCCGGCGGATCCGGTACTTCCCGGGCAACCAGCCACCGAACGCCGCGATCTCGGCGGCCCCGACCGGCGGACCCGCACCGCTGACCGTGAACTTCAGCGGCACCGGTTCGGCCGACCCGGACCCGGCGGACCAGGGCAAGCTGACCTACGCGTGGGACTTCACCAACGACGGTACGACCGACTCGACCGCGGCGAACACGAGCTTCACGTACAACACGGCCGGTACGTACACGGCCAAGCTGACCGTGACCGACACGCTCGGCGCGACCGGTACCGCGACGGTGAGCATCACGCCGGGCAACAACGCGCCGACCGCGACCATCGACACGCCGACCGCGGGTACCACCTGGAAGGTCGGCGACACGGTCAGCTTCACCGGGCACGCCACCGACCCGCAACAGGGCACCCTGCCCGCGTCGGCGCTCACCTGGCACCTGCGCATGCAGCACTGCACGACGCCGACCAACTGCCACACCCACTTCCTGCAGGACTACACCGGGGTGGCCAGCGGGTCGTTCATCGCGCCGGATCACGAGTACCCGTCGTACCTGGAGTTGGAGCTGGTCGCCACCGACCAGGACGGGCTGACGAACAGCGTGATCCGCCGGCTCGACCCGAAGACGGTCGACCTCACGTTCGCCAGCAACCCGTCCGGGCTGCAGCTGACCGTGGGCTCGGCGAGCGGTGCGACACCGTTCACCCGTACCGTGATCCAGGGCTCCACCAACACGGTGAGCGCGCCGTCGCCGCAGACCCTGGGCGGCAACACGTACACGTTCGCCAGCTGGTCGGACAGTGGGGCGCAGTCGCACGTGATCACCGCGCCCACCGCGCCGGCCACCTACACCGCGGCGTACAACGGGACCGGCAACGTCAACCTGGCGCTGAACCGGCCGGCGGTCGCGGATAGCCAGTGCGCGACGACCGAGGGGCCGGAGAAGGCGGTCAACGGCACGGTGAACGGCGGCTGGTCGGACAAGTGGTGCTCACTCGGGGCGAGCAAGTGGCTGCGCGTCGACCTGGGCTCCAACGTGGCGATCAGCCAGTTCGTGGTACGGCACGCGAACGCCGGCGGTGAGGGCGCGATCGCGAACACCCGCGACTTCTCCATCGAGGTCAGCCAGGATGCCACGGCGTGGACCACGGCGGTCACGGTCACCGGCAACACGGCGGATGTGACCACACACAACGTGTCGACGAACGGCCGGTACGCCCGGTTGAGCGTGCAGAAACCGGCGCAGGACAACGATAACGCGGCGCGCATCTACGAGTTCGAGGTGTACGGCGTCTCCGCGCCACCACCTCCGCCGCCCCCACCGGCGGTCGTGCAGGGCACGGTCACGAGCTCCTCCGGGGGTACGGCGATAGCCGGCGCGACGGTCACCGTCTCCGGTACGTCGTTGAGTACGACCACGGCGGCGAACGGCACGTACAGCTTCGCCGACGTGCCGACCGGTACCCGGACCATCACCGCGTCGAAGGCCGGGTTCCTGCCCGGCTCGACAACGGTCACCGCGACCAGCGGCACCACGGTCACCGGGAACATCACGTTGAACCCGGCGCCGGCCTGTGCCGACGCGTTCGGCTACACCTGCACGTCCGGCCCGCGTACGTTCGTACCGGCGGATCAGACCGTACTGACGCTCAAAGGCGACGACAGCGTCCAGCAGATCACGTTGCCGTTCCCGATCAAGTTCTACGGCTCCACGTACACCACGGCGTGGTTGGACACCAACGGGCTGCTCAGCTTCGCCACGCTCGCGTCGTCCGCGTGGGACCACAGCTCGATCCCGTCGGCCCCCGCGGCGAACAAGGCGAACCTCGCGGTGTACCCGTTCTGGGACGACCTGGACGTGGACAGCTCGGCGAGCGTGCGTACCGCGGTGACGGGTACGGCGCCGAACCGCAAGTTCACCGTGGAGTGGCGCAACGTGAAGTTCTTCGTGAACTCGTCGGCCCGGGTCAACTTCGAGGTGACCTTCGAGGAGACCACGAATACGATCACGTTCGCGTACTCGGGTATCGATGCGGTCGCCGTGGAGCAGGGCAGCATGGCGACCGTGGGTATCGAGAACGGCAACGGTACGGTGGCGATACAGACCTCGTTCAACCAGGCGACGCTGAGTAACGGGAACGGGGTTACCTTTACCCCGCCGGCCTGACCGGCCCCGACCCGGTGCAGCCCGTCAGGCGGCACCGGGCCGGCCTACCCGTCGCACGCAGGAGTTGGTGTGAGCATCGATGAGACCGTCGCCGTGGTCGTCGTCACGTACAACAGCGAGCCGCTGATCGCGGATCTCGTCGCGGCGCTCGGTCCGGGTATGTCCGGGGTTGCCTGGCACCTGACCGTGGCGGACAACGCCTCGGCGGACGGCACCGTCGCGACGGTGCACCGGCTCGCGCCGGAGGCGACCGTGGTCGAGATGGGGCGCAACGCCGGTTACGCCGCCGGGATCAACGCCGCGGTGGCCAAGGCCGGTCCGCGCACCGCGGTGCTGGTACTCAACCCGGATGTACGGCTGGCCACCGGGTGCTGCCGCGAACTGCTCGCCGCGGTCCGCACGCCGGGCACCGGAATCGCCGTACCCCGGCTGGAAGACGGCCACGGAACGCTGATCCCCAGCCTGCGCCGCGAGCCGACGATCCTGCGTACCCTCGGCGACGCGGTGCTCGGCGGTACGACCGCCGGGCGGTACCCGGCACTCGGCGAGGTGGTCACCGATCCGCGTGCGTACCAGACGGAGACGGTCACCGACTGGGCCGAGGGCTCCACCCAGCTGATCAGCGATGCCTGCTGGCGGGCCTGCGCGCCGTGGGACGAGACGTTCTTCCTCTACTCCGAAGAGACCGACTTCGCGTTGCGGGCGCGGGATGCCGGCTTCGCCACGCGGTTCACCCCGGCCGCGCGGGCGGTACACCTGGAAGGCGACTCGCGGGTGTCGCCCGCGCTGTGGGCACTGCTGACGGTGAACCGGGTGAAGCTGTACCGACGCCGCCACGGCGCCGCACGCACCGCCGGGTTCTGGACCGCGCTGCTGTTGCGCGAAGCGAGCCGCGCGGCGCTCGGCCGCCCGCAGAGCCGGATGGCGGCCCGGGCGTTGCTCAGCCCGAGGCGGCTGCGCGAGCTACCCGGCGAGCGGACCGTCCACCCCGCGCACCCGAGATAGACGTTGGCCTATCCACTCGAAGTTGATCGCTTCTCCATCGAGTTGATAGGCCAACGTCTATGCTTGGCGAACCGCCCGGCTGAGTCGGTCAGCGTAGCCGCTTGGCCAGGCCGACCGCGCTGTGCCGCAGGCGCCGGGCGAGCCGGGACTGGGCCGCCACATCCGAGCGCAGCGAACCGGGGGTATCCCCACGGCGCGCGCTGAACCGAGGCTGGAGCCAGGCACCTTGGCGGGCGGTCCGCCGGTCGCTGGTGAACACCCGGATGTAGCCCAGCCGGCGCAGATCTGCCAGCACCCGGCGGTCGTACCGGCCGAGTGGGCACGCGGCCGCGTCGATCGGGGTACCGGCCACCGCGGCGAGCCGTTCCCGGGCCGTGACCAGCTCCGCGCCGGTGGTGGCCGGATCCATGCCGCGCCAGGACCGGTGCCGCATGCCGTGGCTGCCGATAGTCATGCCGCACTTGCGCAGCTCGCGTACGCCGTCCTCGTCGAGGCTGCCCGGCTGACCGAGACGGCCGGCGAGTACGAAGAAATCGGCGCGCAGCCCGCGCTCGGCCAGCGCCGGCAGCGCAATGTCCACATCGGACACATTGCCGTCGTCGAAGCTGATCCGTACCGACGGCCAGGTGGCCACCTCGTCCAGCAGTTCCCGGAACTCGTCGATACCCAGCCAGTACGGGTTCTCGCCGGGTTCCAGCTCGCGTTGCGGCGTACCGATGCCGTGGAAAAGGATGTTCACCACGTGACCGTCAGGCATGGCTACCGAGCCGGTCACGGGTGGAGTCGTCACGGTCCCACGTGGTCTCGCCGCTGGTCCGTCTCGCGACGAGCGCGGCGACGACAGTGATGCCGACGTAGCAGACCGCGGCCGGGGCCAGCCAGGGTCGGGGCAGTACGACGTCGCGCAGCCAGGACAGCCGGTTCGCCCGGCGGACCTGACCGGCGGCGGACCGCATGGTGGCGTTGCCCCGGCGGACCCGGACCAGCCGCCGGACCAGGTCGGCGGTACGCCGGGGCGTGGCGATCCGCGCCGTGACGGCCTCGACCTCGTGCTTCTCCGGCGCGGTGAACAGCGAGTCGAGGAACAGGTCGTCCGCGGCGAGGTCGGGGAAGCGGGTGAACCGCGCGC
>DASRRF010000119.1:0-6235 GCA_035695905.1 Micromonosporaceae bacterium
GGTGTCCACCACGGCGATCGCCCACCTCCCGCCGGACATCCGGATCAAGTACGTGACCGCGTTCGCCAACGCGCTGACCGACACGTACCTGTGGACGGTGCCCGCGCTGGTTATCGCGGTGCTCATCGCGTTGACGCTGCGCCAGATCCCGATGCGGCAGGATGTACACGCAGGGGAGTCGGAGCCGTCGCTGTCCGAGACCGAGGCGCGCTAGGCCCGCTGGTCCACCGCCGGCTCGTCCACAGCCGGCTGGTCCACCGCCGGCTCGTCCACAGCGGCCGGCTCGCTGACGGCCGGCTCGTCCACAGCCGGCTGGTCCACGCGGGCCGTGCGCCATTCGGCGATCAGCAGTACGGCGACCCCAACCTCGGCGAGCGCGGTGAGCGTGTCGACGATCCCGACCGGTAGCCGGTGCAGGGTAAGGATGCTGGGCACGCCGACGGTACGGCTGAGCAGCCAGAGCAGGGCGAACAGGACGTTGAGCACCGCGCCACGACGGATCGCCTTGCGGCCGGGGCCGACCAGCAGGCTGGCCAGCAGCACGCCCTGCGCGATGGCGGACACGGTGTAGAAGATGCCGCGCAGCGCCCACTGTGGCCACTCGTCGAGGACCGACAGGAGAAGACCGAGCTCGGCAACCAGAACGAGGATCGCGGCCGCCCGGACCCGCGGGATCCGCATCAGATCACCTCGACATTCGTCATCATGGACATGTCCTCGTGCTCCAGGTTGTGGCAATGCATCAGGTACTTGCCGCGGAAGCCGGCGTACCGCACGGCCAGGTCCACCTCGCCGCCGCGGATCAGCACGGTGTCCTTCCACCCGGCGTCCTGCGCGGCCGGTGGCGAGTTGACCCGGGACAGCACCCGGAACTGTCCACCGTGGACATGCACCGGATGGTCCCCATCCGTGATGACTTGCCAGCGCTCGGTGGATCCGAACTGGGCCCGTACGTCCACCCGGGCCGGGTCGAACTTGCGGAAGTTGATTGTGGACGCTCCGCCACCGCGACCGACGATGAACAGGAACCGGCGATGGGGTTCCAGCTTCTCCGGATCCAGGGTCTCCTCGTCGGCCCGCAGGGTGGCCGGGATGCGGGTGTCATCCTGGGCGCTACGGACCACGTCGAAGCGCATCACCTGCGCGGTCGGGCCGGTATCGCCCGCCGCGTTGCGCAGCACCACCTTCGTGCCGACCGGATAGCGGGAGAAGTCGACAATGACGTCGTACCGTTCGGCCACGCCGACCATCAGCTCATCGTGGAACAGCGGGCGCGGCAACAGGCCGAGCTCGCTGCCGATCTGCACGAAGCCGCCACCACCGGGCGGGGCCGGGTCCAGGCGCAACAGGTACGGGCGCCGGTTGGACGCGTTGAGTATGCGCAGCCGGTAGCGCGCGGCGGAGACCTCGGCGTACGGCCACGGCGCGCCGTTGACCAGGATCGTGTCGCCGAGCAGGCCGTCGCCGAAGGCAGGAATGACACCGGGGCGGTCCAGCAGCTTCGGGTCGCGGGACGGGTAGAACAGCGAGCCGTCCGGATGGAACCACCGGTCGGCGAGCACCAGCGGGATCTCCCGCTCGCCGCGGGGCAGCGGCAGCGCGTCCTCCACGTCGTCGCGGATCAGGTAGAGACCGGCCAGACCGCGGTAGACCTGCGGACCGGTGTAGTCCATCCGGTGGTCGTGGTACCACAGCGTGGCGGCCGGCTGGCGGTTCGGATACTCGTACTCCCGGCTGCCGATCACGACCCCGCCCACTCCCTGGCCGGCGTGCGCGGGATGGGTGCTCGCGCCGGTCGGCAGGATGTAATCCAGCGGGTAACCGTCGTGCTCGGGTGCGGTGACCCCGCCGTGCAGGTGCACCACGGTGGGTACCGGCAGCTCGTTGACCTGCCGCACGATCGCGGTCCGCCCGGTGCGCACCTCAATCGTCGGTCCCGGGAACCGGCCCTCGTAGCCCCAGATCTGCGTACGCAACCCGGGCAGGATCTCCATGTCGGCGGCGCGTTGCCGGATCTCGTACCGGTCCACGCCGGCCGAGGTCGACACCGGCTTGAGTACCGGAGGGATCGGCAGTGGTACGGAGAACGGCCGGACCGCCGGGCTGGGCGGCGGCTGATCCGGATGGCGGCGCGCGGCGGTGACCGCCGTGCCGATCGGCGCGAGCACCCCGGTCACTGCGGCCACACCGGCCTTGAGCAGGCCACGCCTGTTGACGGCCACCACGCTCACCTCCGCACGGCGGTTAATAGCTAGCGACGCTAGCTATTAACATAACACCCCGACCACGATCACCGCATTCGATCTGTCAACCGGCGACGACTATCCCACCTCGCGACGGCAAAATAAAGTAGCAACGCATCCGTCCACTGTGGACGATTAGCGGCGTAGGTCAGGTCGGGCTCCGCGCCGCCAGCGCGCTGCCCGGCAGCCTGGCGAACGACTCTTCCAGGCTGCGCCGCAGTTGCCGCCTGAGCATCGGCTCGGCGATGCGGGCAGGTCCGGTCGGGCGCATCGTCAGGTTGAGACTCACCCGGGTGCCATCGCCTTCCCGGTCGAACCGGTACTTCGACTCGACCTGGAGCAGCGAGGATCGGCCGCGGACCGTGAAGCCCTCCAGCGGCTGCCAGTCGACGAGATCGCCGGCCGCCTCAACCCGTACCCCTAAGAAGTGATGGATCTCGACGACGCGCGACCCTTCCGGGAAAGGGCCGTCGTCCAGCCGGACGGCCGCGAGCTGCGGCTGCCAGGTCGGCGCGTTGCGGAAGTCCGCGACGTACGCGAACGCCTGCTCCAGCGGAAGGTCGATCACACACGACACCTGAACGGTGAACATGGCTGAGATCCTCGCACTCCAGCGGTCCGGTCGGGGGTGACGGAGTTTCACCGCAATGCACGGCGAATTGCCGCACTTGTCAGATCCACCAGCAGGGTCAGCGCCATCAACGCCACCAGCGTGGTCGTCACGCCCGCGTAGTCGAATGAGGCCAGTTGCTGGTCGAGCAGCAGTCCGAGACCGCCGGCGCCGACAACGCCGACCACGACCGTCTCGCGGATGGCCACCTCCCAGCGGTAGAGGCCGAGGGCCGTGAAGCGGGGTGCGGCTGCCGGCATCATGCCGTACCAGAATGTTTGCAGCGCCGACGTGCCGTTGACCCGCAACGCACGCAGTGGGCGTTCATCGATGTTCTCCACCGCCTCCGCCATCAGCCTCCCGAGCACCCCGAGCGTGTACACGCCGAGCGCCAACGCCCCGGCGATCGGGCCGGGGAACAGCAGGAACAGGATGAGCAGCGCCCACACCGGCGGTGGGATCGCGCGCAGCACGATGAGTACGCCGCGCGCGGCCACGACCTGAAGCAGGCGGCCGGTCCGGCGTACCCGGTCGGCGTCCGACCGGTGCAGCCAACGCGACAGGTTCGCCGCCGGGAAGGCAAGCAACAGCCCACCGGCAAACGCGAACGCGACGGCCAGTACCGACGTGCCGAGGGTGGTGACGGCGGCCCCGAGCAACACCGTGGCACCACCCGGCAGGTGGGGTGGCCAGGCATCGCCGAGAATCTGTCCGGCCAGTGCCCAGGTATCCGTGTCCCACAGCACGGACAGGTCAAGCCCGATCCACCAGGACGACAGCGGTACCAGCACGGTGGCCAGCGCCAACCAGGCGAGCTGGTATCCGCGGCGGCTCGATCCGTTGCGCCGTACCCGTACCGCCGAGCTGCACCGGTCGGCCGCGGCACACAGCGCAATCAGGGCGTACAACAGGGTCCAGATCTCGTTGTACTGCAGGCTCTGGAAGCTGAGCTGGAGCTGGAAACCCAGGCCACCGGCGCCGACCAGGCCGAGGATCGCGGCGCTGCGGATCGCGCACTCGAACCGGTAGAAGCCGTAGGAGACCAGGTCGGGTAGGGCGAGTGGCAGGAGCCCGTACGCGAGAGCCGTCCGGCGGCTGGCGCCCGCGGCGACCATGGCCCGGTACGGTCGCGGTGAGGTCTCGTCGATGATTTCGGAGAACACCTTGGCGGTTACCGCGCCGAACGGAATGCCGATGGCGAGGACCGCGACGACCGGTTGGATGCCGAGCAGGCTCAGCAGGAGGAGGCCCCAGATCACCTCGTGAATACCGCGCGGAACCGCCAGCCCGGCACGGGCAGCGACCCACACCGCAAACCCTTTGCCATGGCTCCGTCCACGTGCGCCGGACCGCCACCACGTCTGCGACGTGACGATCCCACCGACGACGCCGATGACCAGCGTCAGGACGGTGCCGAGCACCGCGTACGCGAGCGTTGTCAGGGTCGCGTTCACGGTGAGCATGACGAAGCCGGCGTCGAGTCGCGGATGCGCCCCGGCCGCGATGAATTCCCGCAGCTGTGCCGCGCCCTCGATCCGGCCCAGGTCGGTGCGGCCGATTCCGGCGGCCAGCGCGGCGGACAGGACGGCGGCGAGCACGCCGGCGCCGACCAGCCACCGGGCGACCGAGCGGCCGGAGTGGGGCCGCGGCCAACCCGCCGGAAGCCGCGCGGACCCGCGCAGTGCCGGAACGTCCAGCGTGGTCGCGCGGGTCGCGGTCACGCCGGCTCACAACCCTGGTCGAGCGCGTAGAGGGCGTCGATGTCGCTGTGCGCCAATGCGGCCGGCGCCGTGTCGAACACGACCCGCCCACGACGCAGGCCGATCACCCGGGTGAACCGGTCCAGCGCGGCGTCGACGTCGTGCAGGCTGGCCACCAGGGTTGTGCCGGTTTCCGCACTGACATCGTGCAGCAAGTTGAGGATTTCCCGGCCGCGGGTCGGATCGAGGCTGGCAATCGGTTCGTCCGCGAGGATAGCGGTCGGCTGCTGCACGAGGACCCGGGCGATCGCCACCCGCTGCTGCTCGCCGCCGGACAGGTTCTCCGTGCGGTCGTACAGCTTCTCGTCGATGCCAACCCGCCGCAACGCCTGCCGCACCGGACCCAGATCCCGAGGCGACACGAGCGACAGCAGCGCCTTCCACAGTGGCCAATGGCCGAGCCGCCCGGCGTTGACGTTGTGCACCACGCGCAGTTGGCCGACGAGGTCGAACTGCTGGTGGATCGTGCCGATGCCGCGCCGGAGAGCCCGCAACCGGCGGGCAGACACCGACGCGAGATCATGCTGTCGTACCAGGACCCGGCCGGCGGTCGCCGCGACAGTACCGTTGAGCAGCCCGAGCACACTGCTCTTTCCGGCACCGCTGGCGCCGATGAGGACGATCCGCTCCCCCGGCCGGATCGTGAGGTCGACGTCGGTCAGGGCGCGGACGGGTCCAAAGTGGACACTCGCGAGCCGGACCTCGAAGACCGGTTGGTTCGCCACGACGGCTACTTGATCAGCCCAAGGGTACGGCCCACGGACTCGATCTGCGCGTAGTCCTCGGGCTTGGCAGTAATGAACCCCTTGCAGTGGAACAGCTCGAGGATCTGCGTCTCCTGCGCCTCGGTCCCGTCGACGCCGAGCAGCGCATCCGCGACCCGCTGGGTGACCCCCGCGCCGAGCCGGTCGTCGACGTCCGGGCGGATAAGCCAGTGATAGTCGTGGTAGGCCGGGGTACGGAACACCTCGACGACCTTGGTGACGTCCACCTTCCCGGTCGTCACCCGGTCGTCCCACACCGCGCTGTTGAGCGCCCCGGTCTCGTACGTGCCGGCCTCGACCAGCTTGATGGTCTTGTCGTGCGAGCCGGAGAAGCCTGCCTGCCCCTTGAACGCGGTCGGCGCCACCCCGGCCTGCGACAGGAAGTAGGCGGGCATCAGCCGACCCGACGTCGACGATTCGCTGCCGTACGTGAAGCTGTGCCCGGCCAGCGCAGCCAGACCGGACATGCCGGTGATCGGCGGTACCCCGGCTGACTTGTTGGCCACGAACACGGTGCGGAACTCGGCATCGATGTCGCGCTGGGCGACGATTTTCGCCCCCGGCACCTGAAGGCGCGCCTGCACACCCGTCAGCCCGCCGAAGAACACCAGGTCCAGGTCGCCACGGCGGAAGGCGGTCACCGAAGCGGTGTAGTCGGTGACCGGAACGTACGTCACTGCCACGCCGAGTTTCGTGGACAGGTATTCGGAGACCGCGCCGTACTGCCGTTGCAACAGCTGCGGATCCTGATCCGGAATTGCGCTGACGTGAAGCACCAGGCTGCCACCCGCCGGTTTCGCGCGCGGCCCCGGCGATGAGCCACACCCGGCGAGAACCAGGGCGGGGATTGCGAATACC
>DASRRF010000120.1:0-1771 GCA_035695905.1 Micromonosporaceae bacterium
TACCGCGGCAAGCCTTTCGAAGTCGCCCTTCTGCTCCAGCCGCTGCTCCAGATACGGCTGGCGGTCGAAGTGCTCGACCATGGATGTCTTGCCACGCCCGGTAATCAGCAGGATGTCGCCGATGCCGGCGGCGGCCGCCTCCTCGACGATGTACTGCAGCACCGGCCGATCCACGATCGGCAGCAGCTCCTTCGGGACGGCCTTGGTGACCGGCAGGAACCGCGTGGCCAGTCCGGCGGCCGGAATGACGGCCTTGCCCGCGCGGCGTGTCGGGTTGTTTTCCGGCATGTCGCCGAGACTATCGGCAGCGGCTTTGCCTCGGTGGGTGTGGCGCACCCGCCACGCCGCGGGCCGGTGTGCGTACCCCGGCCCGCTTGCCGGGTACCGCGGCCACCTGGTACCTGTCGCGGCCGGCTCCCTTGGCCGCGTAGAGCGCGTCGTCGGCCGCCTCCAGCACTTGCTGGCCGGAGTACCCGTGGTCCGGGTAGACCGCGATGCCGACGGATACCGTGACGCCGATCGGCACCGTTCCCGGGCCGGCGTCGACCACGATCGGCGCCGAGCGGATCACCGCGCCGACGCGCTCGGCGACGACCACCGCGCCGGCCGCGTCGGTCTCCGGCAGCAGCACCACGAACTCCTCGCCGCCCTGCCGGAACGCGAGATCCACCTCGCGGATCACGCCCCGGATCCGCTGGGCGAACTCGGCCAGCACCGCGTCGCCGGCCGCGTGCCCGTGCGAGTCGTTGACCTCCTTGAAACGATCAAGATCTAGCACGAGTACGCCGAGCATCCGGCCGAACCGGTTGGCCCGCTCGACCTCCCGGCGCAGCGACTCGCGCAGCGAGCGGTAGTTGAGCAACCCGGTCAGCGGATCGGTGACGGACAGCCGCTGCGCCTCCTGGTGCATCCGCACGTTGTCCACCGCGACCGCGGCCTGCCCGGCGAAGGTACGCAGGGTCACCAGGTCCGCGTCGTCGAACTCGTCCTGCCCGAGCCGGTCGTACAAAGCGAGTACGCCGGCCGGTCCGGCCGCCGCGGTGGACCGGGTGGGCGCGGCGAACGGGACCGCGACGTACGTGGTACAGCCCGGCTCGGCCGGCGACAACGCCGGCCCGTCCCGGTCGACCCGCCCGCGCCTGGCCTCCCGGGTGGCCGCAACGCCGCCGAGCAGGCCCGCGCCGACGGCCACTCGCAGCTCGCCGGTCACGCCGGCGGCACACCGCCCGACCAGCACGCCGTCGCGCGCCGGATCGGCCAGCAGCACCACGCCGGCCCGGGCGCCGGTGGCCACCAGCGCGGTCTGCAACAGCACCTGCAGGATCCGATCCAGGTCGTGGGTACTGGACAGCGTGTCGCCGAGTACGCCCAGGTGCCCGCGAAGCTGGTCCCGGCTGGCCGTCAGCGCCTGCACGTAGCTCTGCGTCTGCACCGCCATCCGGTTGAACGTCGCGGCTAGCCGGCCGACCTCGTCCTGGCTGCGTACCGGCACCCGGGCGGCGAGATCACCGGCGGCCACCCGGTCCACGGCGTACGCCAGCTCGGCCAGCGGCCGGGTGGTCGAGCGGGCCAGCCACCAAGCGACCGAGACCGCGGCGAGCGCGGCGAACAGGACCACCGCCAGCAGTACCGCGAACAGGCCGTCAAGGCTGCGCCGGGGTACCGAGAGGGCCAGCGGCAGCGGCTGGTCCGGGGCCGGGCCGTCGGCGCGTACGTACCGGCCGCGGGCACCGGCGGGCTCGGTGGACAGCGCGGCGCCGGGCTGGCCCTC
>DASRRF010000121.1:0-7368 GCA_035695905.1 Micromonosporaceae bacterium
TCGCCGGCCGGTAGTAACCGGGCAGCCCGAGTCCCGCCTTTCGCCGGATTGTCGAAGGTGCCAACCCGGCAGCGATGAACTCGGCAACGACGATGTCTTCGAGTGCCTTGAGATGAGTGCCTGCGGTCACGGCGCCACGCGACCCGCGGTCCTGCCGTCCGGTAGCAGCCTGCTTTGCTGCGGCTACGCTCCGCGCCTTCCAGAACGCCCGCACCGCGTCATGTGCGGGGTGCCCGTCGTTCATCGGTCTCCTAGCTAGTCCGGAAGGCAGCCGAGTCCGTAGACCCGAAGCGCGGCCGCGGTGGCGGCGTCCGCGTCCCTTCGCTCGAACGCCTCGGCCAGCGCACGTCGGTCGGCCACGGTCACATCCGCCCGAGCCGGCACGCGAATCCTACGAAGGTACTGGGCCTGGAATCGCAGCGTCCCGCCTCGCATCTTCACCGCGTACGCATCGACAAATGCCTCCGCGACCTTGGACAACAGCAGACCGCCAAGGACCCGCAGGTCCCACGAGTCGGAGACGACGTAGTACAGATTGTGATGGGGGTAGTGACCCCCTTCGTCGAGGACCGGCTGGCTCGTGATCTTCATGTCCGGCAAGAGCAGCTTGGGCAACGCCGTGAGACGGGCATCGACCTTGTCGATCGTCCGATACCAGCGGGTCGGCTGCCGGCGACCAACATGGCGGCGACCAAGCACGTCGGCATGCCGGGTGAGGTAGTTCGCGAGGCGAGGGAAGGCGTCGAGCGAGACCAGCCGGCCCGAATCGTCCCACGGATTCACGAGGTAGTTGCCCGACCACTCAAGATTGCCGCTTTTGGTGTCACCGGCCATGGCCAGCGGAAGCAGGCGCGCCGGCTCAACAAGATCTGGATCTCGTGTGATGAAGACGGTATCCGCCCCAGTAGCGACGCCGATGCCGATCCTAACGCCGGAGGCCGGGTCACCCAGTGCCGCAAACCTGTCGTTGAGCTGCTCGATCATCGTGAGCCGAGCCGGGGATGCGGCGGGCCACAAATCGTCGCCGGAGAACCAGACCGGAAGGCGGGCAGCCGCGAAGCCACGGCCGGCCAGCGCGTCGTGTGACTGCGACTGAACCCAGGCGCCCAACTCTGTCGCGCCCTGTGCATCGAATCCGCGGGAAGCCTGCACGACGATCGCCGGTCCCTGTTTTCCCTTGCGCAGCACGCTGATGGCGGGGTAGGCCGAAACCTGATCATGGAACGCGTCAACATCGTGCATGCTGACCACCACGTCGACTGAGCCGGTGCGTGAGACGAGACGCCGCAGGTCGCGGCCGTACTGGTTACGCATCCACCGGTCGGCGCAGATGAATCCAAGCTTGCCGCCACTCCTCAACGACGCGAGCGCGACCTCGAAGAAGCCCACATAGATGTCCGCCCGCCCGGTCATCGTCCGGCACGCGTGCCGGTATAGGCGCATACGCTCGATCGGGATGTCCTCGAGGCGAATGTAGGGGGGATTACCCACCACCAGATCGGCCTCCGGGCGATCAAAATCGTCGAGCAGGTAGTCGCCTTGGCGCACCCAGAGGTTGGCCACCTCGGCCGCGACGTCCGGGTCCCACCCGTCGCGGGCCAGTGTCCTGCGAACGACGTGCCGACTCTCATCGACATTGCGCTGCAAAAGGTCCATCGCTCGCACGGCACCCGCGGCATCAATCAAAGATCGTTGATGCACACGGCACGACTCGCTCAACCGCCGCGTGATCACCTCCAGGAACGCCCCGTGCCCACACGCGGGCTCCACAACCCGCAGGTCCGCGAGGTTGCGAGCAGCCCGGTAACCAATGAGATCCAGGATGAGCTCGACAACCCACCGGCGCGTATGCACCTCGCCGTGCGCTGCGTACTCGTCCGGCTCACGCGCAACATCAAAGAGTGGCAGTGCGCGCGCTAGCTGAGCCATGCCTCGACCTTATGCACTCGTTGCGGCCGCGCGGTGATGCCCCGCCGCCGTGCCCCTCGGTGGATCGTTTCTGACCAGCCGACGTACATCATCACCCCCAGGAATCACGATCGGCGCAACCCTACGGCACGGGTACGACATCAGCCGGCCGTGCCGGCACGGGACGGCGACTACGCGGCGAGCGGGACGGCGTACGGGGTGACCGGCGAGGGCAGCGCCCCGGCGCCGCCGAGGTAATCGTGGATGGCGGCAGCCGCGGAGCGGCCCTCGGCGATCGCCCAGACGATCAGCGAGGCGCCACGGTGCATGTCCCCGGCGACGAAGATCCCATCGGCCGAGGTCTGCCAGTCCGGTCCACAGTCGACAGTCCCGCTCGGGGTGCGTTCGACACCGAGCTGGGCCAGGGCAGGCAGCGCGTCCGTACCGTCGAAGCCGATCGCGAGCAGCACTAGATCGGCGCGCAGGTCCCGGTCGGTGCCCGGCACCGGCGTGACGATCCGCCGCCCACCCCGGCGCTCGACCGAGACCGAAGCGATCCGTACCCCGTCAACAGAGTCGGAGCCGACAACAGAGTCGGAGCCGTCAACAGAGTCGGAGCCGACAAACGCTTGCACCGCCACCGCGAACTCGCGCGCGCCGCCCTCCTCGTGGGCCGGGTAGGTACGCAGGATCCACGGCCAGGTCGGCCACGGATCGCGGTCCTCGGCCCGCTCGCCCGGCGGCCGCGGGTAAAGGTCGAGCTGGGTCACCGAGGCCGCGCCCTGCCGGTGCGCGACGCCCAGGCAGTCCGCCGCGGTGTCGCCACCCCCGATGATCACGACATGCTTCCCGGCGGCGGTAATCGGCGGCGGGTCACCACCGGCGACGAACCGATTTGACTGAACCAGGTGCTCCATGGCCAGGTGGATCCCGCCGAGGCCGCGGCCGGCCGCCGAGATGTCCCGGCCGGCCAGCGCACCGCACGCCAGCAACACCGCGTCGTACTCGGCCCGCAACGAAGCGGCGGGCACGGACACGCCGACGTCCACCCCGGTACGGAAGCGCACGCCTTCGGCGCGCAACTGGTCCAGCCGCCGGTCGATGTGCACCTTCTCCAGCTTGAAGTCAGGGATGCCGAGGCGCAGCAGGCCGCCGAGCGCCTCGTCCCGCTCGTACACGGTGACCCGATGGCCGGCACGGGCGAGCTGCTGCGCCGCGGCGAGCCCGGCCGGTCCGGAGCCGACGATCGCCACACTGCGGCCGGACGGTTCGGAGACCATCGACGGACCGAACGTGGCACGGTTGGCGATCTCAACCTCGACATTCTTGATGGTTACCGGCTCGCCCCCGCCGATACCGAGTACGCACGCGGCCTCGCACGGAGCCGGGCAGAGCCGGCCGGTGAACTCCGGGAAGTTGTTCGTCGCGTGCAGCGCCTCGACCGCGGTGTTCCAGTCGCCGGTGCGTACCAGGTCGTTCCAGTCCGGAATCCGGTTGCCCAGCGGGCAGGCCTCGTGGCAGAACGGGACTGCGCAGTCCATGCACCGCGCGGCCTGATCCGCCACACCCTCCAGCGGCAGGTACACCTCGCGCCAGTCCTGGATGCGTACCGGCACCGGGCGGCGGCGCGCCGCACGCCGCTCGTACCGCAGGAAGCCGCTCGGGTCAGGCACGGGCCACCTCATCCCTGGTTCGTTCGCTCGACCGGCGCCGAAGGCACCGTCTTCCCTCGCCACCCCGAAACCCCGACTTCGTCGGCGGGACGGCTCAGTCCAGCCCCAGTTCTCCGGACCCGAGTAACCCGCGGCGCCGCCGCGCCGGCTCGCTCACTCACCTCCTGCATGACCGCCAGGTCGGGGTCGAGGCCGGCCGCCTCGGCGCGCCGGATGATCTCCAGTACCCGCTGGTAGTCCCGGGGTACCACCGCGGTGAACTCGCCGGCCACGGCCGGCCAGCGGGCCAGCAGCGCCGCGGCCACCGCCGAGCCGGTCTCCGCGAGGTGCCGTTCGACGAGATCGCGCAGTACCCGTCTATCCGAAGTGGACAGTGGCGTGAGGTCGACCAGCTCGGGGTTGACCAGCCGTGGGGACAGCTGCCACACGAAGGCCACCCCGCCGGACATCCCGGCGGCAAAGTTGCGCCCGGTCGGGCCGAGCACCACCACAACACCGCCGGTCATGTACTCGCAGCCGTGGTCGCCGACGCCCTCCACCACCGCCACCGCGCCGGAGTTGCGGACCGCGAACCGCTCGCCCACCCGGCCGCGGCAGAACAGCTCGCCGCTGGTCGCGCCGTACAGGATCGTGTTGCCGGCGATGATCTGGTCCTGCGCGCGAAATGCCGCCTCCGGCGGTGGCGCGATGACCAGGCGGCCGCCGGAGAGCCCCTTGCCCACGTAGTCGTTGGCGTCGCCGGACAGCCGCAGGGTCACCCCGTTCGGCACGAACGCGCCGAACGACTGCCCGGCGGTGCCCCGCAGCTCGATGTCGATGGTGTCGTCCGGCAGCCCCTTGCCGCCGAACCGGCGGGTCACCTCGCCGCCGAGCCGGGCGCCGACGCTGCGGTGCACGTTGCGGACGGCCGCGCGGATGCGTACCGGGGTGCCCTCGTCGAGGGCGGGCGCCGCCTGCCGGATCAGCTCATGGTCCAGCGCCCGATCCAGGGCGTGGTGCTGGTCCCGCACCCGCCGTCGTGGTCCGGCATCCGGCGGCGGGGGTACGTACAACAGCGGCGCGAGGTCCAGCCCGTGTGCCTTCCAGTGCGCCACGGCCGGGCGTACGTCGAGCAGCTCGGCGTGGCCCACGGCCTCGTCCAGCGACCGGAGTCCCAGCGCCGCGAGGTGCTCCCGTACCTCCTCGGCGAGGAAGACGAAGAAGTTCTCCACGAACTCGGGCCGGCCGGTGAACCGCTGGCGCAGCACCGGGTTCTGGGTGGCGATGCCGACCGGGCAGGTGTCCAGGTGGCAGACCCGCATCATCACGCAGCCGGCCACGATCAGCGGGGCGGTGGCGAAGCCGTACTCCTCGGCGCCGAGCAGCGCCGCGACGATCACGTCCCGGCCGGTCTTCAGCTGGCCGTCCACCTGTACCGTCACCCGGTCCCGCAAACCGTTGAGCAGCAACGTCTGCTGAGTCTCGGCGAGCCCGAGCTCCCAGGGCGCCCCGGCGTGCTTGAGCGAGTTCAGCGGCGAGGCCCCGGTACCCCCGTCATGGCCGGCGATGAGGATGACGTCCGCCTTGGCCTTGGCCACCCCGGCCGCGACGGTGCCGACGCCCACCTCGGCGACGAGCTTGACGTGTACCCGGGCGGCCGGGTTGACGTTCTTCAGGTCGTAGATGAGCTGGGCGAGATCCTCGATCGAGTAGATGTCGTGGTGCGGCGGCGGTGAGATCAGCCCGACACCCGGGGTGGCGTGCCGGGTACGGGCGATCCACGGCCAAACCTTGGTACCCGGTAGCTGCCCGCCCTCCCCCGGCTTGGCCCCCTGGGCCATCTTGATCTGCAGGTCGTCCGCGTTCACCAGGTACTCGGCGGTCACCCCGAACCGGCCGGACGCCACCTGCTTCACCGCGGACCGGCGGGACGGGTCGTAAAGCCGGTCCGGGTCCTCGCCGCCCTCGCCGGTGTTGGACCGCCCGCCCAGCCGGTTCATCGCGATCGCCAGCGTCTCGTGCGCCTCGGCCGAGATCGAGCCGTACGACATGGCCCCGGTGGCGAACCGCTTCACGATCTCCGAAGCCGGTTCGACGTCCTCAATGGACACCGGCGGACGGACCCCGGTGCGCAGCGTGAACAGGCCGCGCAGCGAGCCGCCGGCCGCGGCCAGAGCGTCCACAGTGGACGAATAACGGCGGAAGACGTCGTACTGCCCGGACTTCGTGGCGTGCTGGAGCAGGAAGACGGTCTCCGGGTTGAACAGGTGCAGCTCGCCGCCGCGGCGGTACTGGTACTCCCCACCCGGATCCCGGTGCCGCGGTTGCGCGACCCGCGAAGGGTAGGCCAGAGCGTGCCGTTCGGCCACCTCCGCGTGGATCTCGGCCAGCCCGATGCCCCCGATCCGGCTCGTCGTACCGGAGAAGTAGCGCTCGACGAACCGGGCGTCCAGCCCGATCGCCTCGAAGACCTGGGCGCCGCAGTACGACGACACGGTGGAGATGCCCATCTTCGACATGATCTTCAGAATGCCCTTGCTCAGCGCAGTCAGGTAGTTGGGCACCAGATCCACGCCGCCGAACATGTCCTCGACGGACTCCACCGCCAGGTACGGGTTGACTGCGGCTGCTCCGTACCCGATGAGGACCGCCGCGTGATGGACCTCCCGGCAGTCGCCGGACTCCACGATGAGCGCGACCTGGGTACGGGTCTGTTCGCGGACCAGGTGCTGGTGCACGGCCGCGGTGAGCAGCAGCGACGGGATCGGCGCCAAGTCCACAGTGGAGTCCCGATCGGAGAGAACGAGGATCCGCACCCCGTCCTCGATCGCCTCGGAGACGTGCCGGCAGATCTCCACCAGTCGTTGCTTGAGGCCGGGCGCGCCGGCCCGGACCGGGTAGAGCCCGGAGACCCGGACCGCCTGGAAGCCCGGCTTGTCACCGTCCTCGTCGATGGACAGGATCTTCGCGAGCTGGTCGTTGTCGATCACCGGGTACGGCAGCACGATCTGCCGGCAGCTCGCCGGCCCGGGTTCCAGCAGGTTGGCCTCCGGCCCGATGGTCAACGACAGGCTGGTCACCAGCTCCTCCCGGATCGCGTCCAACGGCGGGTTGGTGACCTGCGCGAAGAGTTGGTGGAAGTAGTCGTAGAGCAGCCGTGGCCGGCGGGACAGCGGGGAGATCGGGGTATCCGTACCCATCGAGCCCACCGGTTCGGCGCCGGTGCGGGCCATCGGCCCGAGCAGGATCTTCAGCTCCTCGTCCGTGTAGCCGAACGTCTGCTGCCGGCGCAGCACCGAGTCGTGCGTGTAGACCACGTGCTTGCGGTCCGGCAGTTCGTTGAGATCCATCAGCCCGGCGTGCAGCCACTCCGCATAGGGCCGCTGGCCGGCCAGCGACGCCTTGATCTCGTCGTCCGAGACGATCCGGCCGGCCGCGGTGTCCACCAGGAACATCCGGCCCGGCTGCAGCCGGCCCTTGGCCACGACCTCGGCCGGGTCCAGGTCGAGCACCCCGGCCTCACTGGCCAAAATCACAAGATCATCACGGGTACGCGACCAGCGCCCCGGCCGCAGCCCGTTGCGATCCAGCACCGCACCGACCACTGTCCCGTCGGAGAAGGCCACGCTGGCCGGCCCGTCCCACGGCTCCATCAGGCTCGCGTGGAACCGGTAGAAGGCCCGCTTCGCCTCGTCCATCGCGGGATCGTTCTCCCACGCTTCGGGAATCATCATGAGTACGGCGTGCGCCAGGCTCCTGCCGGCCAGGTGCAACAGCTCCAGTACCTCGTCGAAGCTCGCCGAGTCGG